>NZ_JBVHLU010000061.1:0-68816 GCF_055558835.1 Embleya sp. NPDC025285 | reverse complement strand
CGCGAAGCGCGGAGAGCGGCGGAGCCGCAAGCGTGGGCTTCGTGCCCCGGAGCGAAGCGGAGGGACACGAAGCCCCGAGCGAGGCACCGCTTTTTTGCGGAGGAGCGAAGCGGGGGAGCAAAAAAGCGGTGCCTCGCGAGCCGGCGACGAAGTCGCCCAACAATCAACGCACAACCAGCATCGGCATAAGCGCGTTGTCGACCAGGGATTCGATCTCGGCGCGCGACATCGGGACCCCGGTGATGGTGAAGCGCTGGCACAGGACCGAGGGGCCGGCCAGGACGCATTCCGGGGCGAGCGCGCCGGGGCGGGCCTCGCCGCGGGCAACCGCGTCGGCGAGCACCTCGGCGAGGAGGGACTGCCACGGGCCGATCACGCGGTGCTCCCACATCTCGGCGAACTCGTGGTGCCTGCTGATCTCGCCGCTCAACACCCGCATGCCCAGGCCGAGCGGGCCGAGCATGCCGTGCGCGACGGTTTCCAGGTAGACGATCAGATCGGCGCGCAACTCGCCGGGCAGGGACAACGATTCCGGCTTCGGCAGAGCGGCGGAGAGCGCGTCGGCGACCATGCTCATCTTGTCCGGCCAGCGGCGGTACAGCGCCGACTTGCCGGTCCCGGCCCGAGTCGCGACACCTTCGAAGGTCAGCGCGCCGTAGCCGCGGTCATCCAGCTCGGCGATCACCGCCTCGGTGATCGCGCGCTCCAGCGTGACGCCGCGCTTACGGGGGCGCTGCCTGTAGTCGGTGACCAGCAGGGCTGTCTCGACTTGACCCGCGCGTACTCCTGTGCTCACTCTCGCCTCCGATCGCCATGGTACAGAAAACGTTTGCGTTCTCTAATGCATAACCTCTAGATTCCCCTAGAGAACGCTCACGTCCACTAGTAATGCGAGGCAATCCATGACGACGGCACCTTCCGAGGTCGCCGGCTCGACCGGATCCCCGTCCGCGGACGCGCCCCACGCGCGTCGCGGATTGGCCTTGGCCCTGCTCGCAGGGGCCCAGTTGATGATCGTGCTCGACGCGACCATCGTGAATATCGCCCTGCCCGACATGGGCAAGGCGCTCGACATAAGCGAAACATCACTCTCGTGGGTGATGAACGCCTACATGCTGACCTTCGGCGGCCTGCTGCTGCTGGGTGGTCGGCTCGGTGACCTCTTCGGCCGACGCCGCCTGCTGGCGCTCGGCCTGATCGTGTTCACCGTCGCGAGCCTGCTCGGCGGGTTCGCCACCAACGAGGCGCTGTTGCTCGCCGCGCGAGCCCTGCAGGGCGTCGGCGGCGCGATGGTGGCCCCCGCGGTCCTGTCGTTGGTGACCACCACCTTCGAGGAAGGGCCGGAACGCAACAAGGCGTTCGGTGTGTACGCAGCGGTGTCGGGCATGGGATCCGCGGTCGGTCTGCTCCTCGGTGGTGTGCTCGTCGAGTACATCTCCTGGCGCTGGGTCATGTTCGTCAACGTGCCGATCGGCATCGCGCTCGTGGCGGCACTGCCGCTGGCCATCCCGGACGACGCGAAGACCGGCGAGAAGGCGATCTGGCGCGGCCGGTTGGACATCCCCGGCGCGCTGACCTCCACGCTCGGTGTGACCGCGCTGGTCTACGGCGTCATCCGCGCCGCGGACAAGAGCTGGACCGACGGGCTGACCGTGGGTTCGCTGATCCTCTCGGCCGTGCTGCTCGTGGCCTTCGTGGTGATCGAACTCCGGGTCGAGCGGCCGCTGATGCCGATGCGGCTGTTCCGCAACCGCAACCGCTCGGCGAGCTACGTGGTGATGGCGCTCGCCGCCGGCGGCATGATGGGCGCGTTCTTCTTCATCACGCTCTACATGCAGATCGTCGCGGGCTACACGCCGATCAAGGCCGGCCTGGCCTATCTCCCGCTGTGCGCGGGCGTGATGGTCTCGGCCCAGTTCACCAGCGTGATGTTGCCCAAGATCGGGCCGCGAGTGCTGCTGACCGCGGGGCCGATCCTGGCCGCCCTGGGGTTGTTCTACCTGTCCCTGCTCGAGGTCGACTCGAGCTATGTCGTGGGCCTGCTGCCCGCGATGGTCGTGTTCGGTCTGGGCATGGGTCTGATCTTCGTCGCGATCATGGCCACCGCGGTGGCCGGGATCGCCCCGGAGGACGCGGGTATCGGTTCCGCGATGCTCAACGTCACCCAGCAGGTGGGCGGAGCGGTGGCGATCGCGGTGCTGACCACGATCTACTCCAGCACCAAGGACAGCAAGATGGACGACCAGATCGCCAAGCTGGGCGAGAAGGCCCTGATCGATCCGGGCTCGATAAAGCTCGCGCTCACCGAGGGCTACACGGCCGGCTTCCTGACCGCGGCGATCCTGCTCGCCATCGCCGCCGTGATCGCGGTCGCGGTCCTGCGGGTCGACAAGTCGGAGCTGTCCAAGGACGCCCCCGCCGGACTGCACTAGGCGGGGCCGCACGGGCGGGACCGCGCGGGTGGCACCACACCGGGCGGGACCGCGCCGGGCAGACTTGCGGACATACCGATAAATCGTCGGTTACCTCGACACCCGGGCCCGGTTCACGTCGAACCGAGTCCGGGTGTTCGTGGTCCACGGGCGTGTCGCGTCCGTTTCGGACCGATCAGCGGTCAAATTTCCGCTTCCTCGGCCACTCTTCGTGGTCGAGGGCCGGGGGAATCCCCTGTGTTTCGGTCGAAGCGGGACGCGGCGTGGGCGGCAGACCGGGCAGGCGGGTACCCTGCGACAGGCAGCGGGTGCTCCACCCCGGGGCACCTAAATCGCGACGACGGGACGACCGGCGCCGTGGCACTCCTCCCGCCTGTTCCTGTCGAAACGGCCGCTCGGCGGGGATGATGGGCGGTGGGGCGACTTCGGGGGGATTGTGACGGAACACGGATGGCCGGGTGAGCCACCGGCCAAGGGGGATCCGGAACGGATCGGCCCCTATGCGGTGCTCGGCCGACTCGGTGCCGGCGGCATGGGCCGTATCTATCTGGGTCGTTCGCCCTTCGGGCGGCTCGTCGCGATCAAGACGATCCGTTCGGAGCTGGGCGGCGATCCCGGTTTCCGCGCGCGCTTCGCGCAGGAGGTGGCCGCGGCCCGCCGGGTCAGCGGCGTGTTCACCGCCGCCGTGGTCAACGCCGATCCCGACACCGCGGTGCCGTGGCTGGCCACCGCGTACGTGCCCGCGCCCTCGCTCGAATCCCTGGTCCGCGCGTGCGGTCCGCTGCCGCCGCGCGCGGTGCGCTGGATGGCCGCGGGCATCGCCGAGGCACTGGAGTCCGTGCACGCCGCCGGACTCGTGCACCGCGACCTGAAGCCGTCCAACGTGCTGGTGGCCAGCGACGGCCCCAAGGTGATCGACTTCGGCATCTCGCGCGCCGCCGACTTCGGCTCGCTGACCATGACCGGCGTCGCGGTCGGTACCCCCGCGTACATGTCCCCGGAACAGGCGCAGGGCGTTCGGGACATCACCCCGGCGAGCGACATGTTCTCGCTCGGCGCGACGCTCGTGTACGCGGCCACCGGGCACTCCCCCTACCCCGACCGCAAGCCGGCAGAGGCACTGTTGCGCCTGGTCACCGGATCTCCCGATCTGGAAGGGCTGCCGCCGGAGCTGACCGGCCTGGTCAACCTGTGCATGCAGCGCGCGGCCGAGCATCGGCCGAGCCCGACCCAGTTGCTCAACCAGCTCGCCCCGATGCTGGACGACAGCGACGCGGACAGCCAACTGCCGGACAACGCGTCGGCGATGGTGCAGCGGTTCGAGAGCCAGTACCGGCCGACGATGGGCCCGCGCACGCCGCCCGTGCGCGAGCCGGCCGAGCCGGAGCAGCCCGAACTGCCGGAGAACGTGCGCCCGGACCCGAACAACATGGGCAAACTGCCCAACCAGGTACGCGAGGAGCCGCGCCCGGCACCGCGCCCCGAGACGCACCGCCCCCCTCCGCCGCAACGCCCGCCGACCAATCCGACCCGCAAGCCGCCGCCGCGGCCGCCGACCCCGCCGACGAACACCGGGCAGCCGGGCGGCTCGCGACCGGTCGCGGGTCGTCAGGTGTCCACGTCGTCCCCGTCGCCGGCGCTGCCGACCGAGCGGGTGGCCAGGCCGCCCGCGCCCATACCCAACTCTCCGGTCACGTGGCCGGAGAGCGGGCCCGACGTGCCACGCCAGCACCCCACTCCGCCGCGCACCCCCACCGGCGGTCTGGAGACCTCGCCGGTGTGGCGGTTCACCGCGACCGGCGAGATCCTCACCCCGCCGGTCCGCGCGGGCTCGGGTCGGACCGCGCGCGTGCACGTGCACAGCAACGACAACGGGCTGCACACCCTGCACCTGGCCACCCGCGAGTGGCGGTTCGACTCGTCGGGCTGGTCGCATCCGCCCGCCGTGGACGGCGAGCTGATGTACCTCAGCAGCCAGGACAACCATGTCTACGCGCTGGAGCTGACGTCACGTCAGTGGCGCTGGAGCTTCCCCACCGGCGGCGAGGTCGTGGCCGCTCCGGTGGTCGCCGACGGCACCGTGTACTTCGGCTCCAGCGACAACGCGCTGTACGCCGTGGACGCGGCCACCGGTCGATGTCGCTGGCGCTTCCCCACCGGCGGCTGGGCCACCTCGCCCACCGTCGTGGACGGCACGGTGTACTTCGGCTCCAGCGACCGCTGCGTGTACGCGCTGGACGCGGCGACCGGCTGGTGCCGGTGGCGCTTCGCCACCGGCGGCTGGGTGTCCTCGCCGACCGTGGCGAACGGCGTCGTGCACGTCGGCAGCACCGACCAGTACCTGTACCTGCTCAACGCCACCGACGGCGCGATGCGCGGGTGGTTCGGCGCGGGCGGCCCGGTCGCCCAGCCGGCCACGGCGGGCAACCTGTCGTTCTTCGGCAGCGGCGACGGCGGCCTGTACGCGGTCGACGTCAACACCACACGCTGCGTGTGGCGGTTCGGGGCGGAGGGCTGGGTCACCTCGCCGGTGGTCGCGGACGACATCGTGTACGCGGGCAGCAGCAACGGCTCGGTGATAGCGGTGGGCATGGGCGGCGAGCCACGCTGGCGCTTCACCACCGGAGGCCGGGTCACCTCGCCGATCGTGGCCGACGGGCTGCTCTTCGTGGGCAGCGCCGACCGGCACCTGTACGTGCTCGACGCGGCCACCGGAAAGGGCCCCGCGGACGCGACGCCCACCGGCTGATCCCGGCCTGCCCTGGTTCGATCCTCGGCCCTCGCCACCTCGTTCGACTCCCGACCCCTGGGACGGGTCCGGGTCATTGATCACGTTCGGATCACAAAACTACCGATCAATCAGGAGTTGTCAGTACAGTTCTCCCGCACCGGGGTTGATCGAGTGCGCTGCACCGCCCGCGAGAGACCTCGGCGCGAAACACGATGGCGGAAAAACAAAACGATCTTGGAGCCGAATACCTCGAACCGTGGTTCGAGACCTTCGACTCCAAGATCGTTTCCGCGTGTTCCCTACGGTCAGCGGGCACCGATGGGGGTGTAGTCGCGCAGCGCGACGCCGGTGTACACCTGGCGCGGGCGGCCGATCTTCGCCTTCGGGTCGGCGATCATCTCCTGCCAGTGCGCGATCCAGCCCGGCAGCCGGCCGATCGCGAACAACACGGTGAACATCTCGGTGGGGAAGCCCATAGCCCGGTAGATCAGCCCGGTGTAGAAGTCCACGTTCGGGTACAGCTTGCGCTCGACGAAGTAGTCGTCCGCGAGCGCGCGCTCCTCCAACTGCATCGCGAGGTCCAACAGTTCGTCCTTCTTGCCCATCCGGGACAGGACGTCGTCGGCCGCCTTCTTGATGATCGTCGCGCGCGGGTCGCGGCTCTTGTACACCCGGTGGCCGAAGCCCATCAGGCGCACGCCGTCTTCCTTGTTCTTCACCTTGTTCACGAACGAGTCGATGTCGCCACCGTCGTTCTTGATCTGCTCGAGCATCTCGAGCACCTGCTGGTTGGCACCGCCGTGCAGCGGACCCCACAGCGCGTTGATGCCTGCCGAGATGGACGCGAACATGTTCGCCTGGCTGGAGCCGACCAGCCGCACCGTCGAGGTCGAGCAGTTCTGCTCGTGGTCGCCGTGCAGGATGAGCAGCTTGTCGAGCGCGTCCACCACCACCGGGTCGGCCTTGTACGACTCGGCCGGGACCGCGAAGGTCATCCGCAGGAAGTTCTCGACGTAGCCGAGCGAGTTGTCCGGGTAGAGCATCGGCTGGCCGACGGACTTCTTGAACGCGTAGGCCGCGATCGTCGGCAGCTTCGCCAACAGCCTTATCGCCGAGAGCCGGACCTGCTCCTCGTCGAACGGGTTGTGGCTGTCCTGGTAGAACGTGGACAGCGCGGACACCACGGACGACAACATCGCCATCGGGTGCGCGTCGCGCGGGAAGCCGTCGTAGAAGCGCTTGACGTCCTCGTGCAGCAGGGTGTGCTGGGTGATCTCGTCGCGGAAGTTGTCCAGCGCGCTCGCGGACGGCAACTCGCCGTAGATCAGCAGGTAGGCCGTCTCCAGGAAGGTCCCCTGCTCGGCGATCTGCTCGATCGGATAGCCGCGGTAGCGGAGGATGCCCTCCTCGCCGTCGATGAAGGTGATCGCCGATTTACACGCGGCGGTGTTGACGAACCCTCCGTCGTAGGTCACCAGCCCCGTCTTGGCGCGAAGTGTCGAGATGTCCACGGCGGTGTCGCCGATGGTGCCCTCGACCAGCGGAAGGGTGTGCTCGTTTCCTTGGTGGCGCAGTACTACCGAGTCCTCGCTCATGGGGGTCCCCTACTTCTCGGCTCAGGCTCCGGCAGCCACCCGGATCGTGTCCGTGCGGTTCCGGTCTTTGTGACATGTGTGCATCAGTACGAATAGCAGGCGCGCGAGGCGACCTCGCAGCCACCTCCCACCTGGGCGACAAACCGTGAGCCGCGTCACCTGACCCAGGGTGGCGGGTCGAGATGCCCAGAGTCATCGCCGCAACCGTGCACGTGTTTCGGCTTCCCGTTACGAGTGTCACCCATGCGGCGTCATGATGAGGGCACACGATCGGGTGGCCCGGGGGGACTTTGCGTGACCGATGTCGACAGGCGGGGTCCGGCCCCCTTGGACGCGTACGATCCGCGCCGGATCGGGCCCTATCGGGTGCTCTCCCGACTCGGCCGGGGCGGCATGGCCCGGGTCTTCCTGGGACTGTCCCCGGCGGGCCGGCTGGTGGCGATCAAGACCATCCTGGCCGAGTTGGACCACGACGCGGACTTCCGCCGCCGGTTCGCCCGCGAGGTGCACGCCGCGCGACTGGTCAGCGGGGTGTTCACGGCCGCCGTGGTGGACGCCGACCCGGAGGCCGAGCGGCCCTGGCTGGCCACCGCGTACGTGCCCGCGCCGTCGCTGCGCGAGGTGGTCGACGAGTGCGGTCCGCTGCCGCCGGACGCGGTGCGCTGGCTGGCCGCCGGGGTGGCAGAGGCGCTCGGCGCGATCCACGGCGCCGGCCTGGTGCACCGCGACCTGGCCCCGGGCAACATCCTGGTCACCCTGGACGGTCCCAAGGTGATCGACTTCGGGCTCGCGCTGGCCGAGGACCAGGACACCGTCAATCTGGTCGGCACGATCGCCTACATGGCGCCCGAGCAGGTCGAGGGCGAGTCCGGCACGGTCCGCTCCGACGTGTACGCGATGGGCGCCACGCTGCTGTTCGCGGGCACGGGTCACGCGCCGTACGAGGGCAGCGCGATGCGGGTGATGAGCGCCGTGCGCAATCGCGACCCGGACCTGACCGGGCTGCCCGAGGAACTCCTGCCGCTGGTGGAGTCGTGTCTGCGCCGCCGCGCCGACCGACGCCCCTCGCCGGACAACGTGGTCACCGACTTCGCCGCCCTGCTCAGCCGCCGCCGACGCCCGCACGAGGCTGCCTCGTGGTTGCCCCGTCCCGTCCTGGAACTGCTCTACGAGCACGAGCGCCGGATCCGCCCCGCCGTCGAACCGCCCGGCCCGCCCGCGGCGCGACCGGCACCCGAGCCGGAGGCGGTGCGGGCTCCCTCTGCCGAGCGCCCGCGCCCGGCCCGGCCCGCGCGCCGACGGGCCGCCGAACCCACCGCGGCTCGGCCCGCGCCCGCCCCGACCAAGCGCTACACCGAGGATCCGTACCCGACGCGTGCGCCGATGCTCGACCGGATCGGCTATCAGGTGAGCGACTCGGGGGCGATCAGCGTGACGGCCTCGTCGCTGTCCGAACCGGGCCTGGGACGCTGGCACTCGGTACTGGCGCCGGTGGTGGGCCCCGCGTTGGGCGCCGGGTACTACGGGCCGCGTCGGTCCGCGGTCCGCTTCGGCATGCTCGGCGGCCGACCGACGCTGATCCGGCGCACCGCCGCACACGCCCTGGTGCTGATCGCCCCGGCCCGACCCGAACCCGGCGCGGTCTCGCTCGCCGGGCCCCGGCACGCGCTCGCGCTGGGCGCGGCGCCGGTGGACCTGCCGGACCTGGATCCTCCGGGCCACCGGCACGTGCCCCGGCTCGACCCGGCGGTGCTGAACGCGGAGCTGACCCGCCGCGAGGCCGGGCTGCGGCTGCGCGCCACGCGGCATCCCGACGTGCTGACGGACGTGATCTCGGCGGTGCTCACCCGACCGGAGGCCACCTTCGCGCTGTCCGAGGCGGACGCCGTGCCGGACCCCGAGGCGGTGTTGTGGGGCCTGTGTGAACTGGTCGGCCCGCTACTCCCGTACACGTTGTCCTTCTCCACGCTGAGCGCGTCCGAGCCGGACGACGAGCCGCGGCTGGTGGTCCACCGACAGTGGCCGGCCCACGACGCGCGCACCCGGCGGCATCGGATCGTCCCGGGCGAGGAGTTGTACTCGATGGGCGACGCGCACCGCGCCGCCGCCGAGGCCCTGGTGCGCGGCTACACCGGTCCCGACCGAGCCGCCGCAGCGGCCGCCCTGGGCCCGCCGGGCCCGTTCCGCTCCGCCGCGCCCACGGCCCGCTCGCAGGCCGTCCTGCGCGCCTTGGAGGGCCGGTAGCACGGGTCGGCGAGCCGGGCCGGGTGGACCCGGCGCTATTGCGGCGGCCGGAGCAGGCCGGCGGTGAGGCCCTCCAACAGGCCCCGGCCCAGGTCCTCGCCCAGGGCCGCCGCGCCGCGCAGGTCGGTCACGAACGCGCGCAGCGCCCGGAAGGTCTCGCCGTAGGCGCGCTGCCGGTCCGGCGGCAGCAGCGGGATCTCGATCCGGCGCACGTCGACCCGCACGATGCTGGACCCGTACCCGGCCCGCCTGGCCTGGGCCGGGTCGGTCAGGAACCCGGCCAGGAACCACGGATCGAGGGTGGCCGGATCGGGGCGCAGCAGGTGCAGGTTGGGTCCGAGCACCGCGTCCCGCTCGGCGGGTCCGGCCACTCGGACCGCGCCCGCCCAGCCGTTCTCGCCGCTGCCCAGCAGGGTCGGCACGATCACGTCGCCCGCCCGGATGCGCGGGTGTTGTGCCTCGTCCGCCTCGGCGACCGACAGGCGCGCGCTCGGCGGCACGGCGGCGGCGAGATCGGTGGTGGTGAGCATCGGCACGGTCGGCCCGGTCGGCGTCTCCTGGCCGCTCCGGCCGGAGCGGGTCGCGCTGCGGTACAGCGTGACCGCGCCGGTGCGGGCCAGATCGGCGAGCGTGACCGAGCGCCAGGTCGGCGCCCCCGGGTCGGCGGCGGGTACATCGGGCACCAGTTCCGGGAGCCGGTCCAGCAGGTCGAGCAGCCGCCGGCGGGTGTCGTGCACCCGCTCGGCCACGTTCAGGTCGGTGCGCTCGGGCAGGTTGTGCGACGGGGTCAGGTCGACGTTGTCGTCGAGGAGTTCGATCAGCGGCACGGCGCGGTGTCGGCCGGGCACCTCGGCCAGGCCGCCGGGATCGGTGCCGAAGTCCTGCCAGGCCCGCACGCCGGCCTCCGCCGCGGCCGCGTCCTCGATCGCGGCGAACAGCACGTGTGAGGGCATCAGTTCGCCCGAGGGCCGTTCCAGGATCCACAGGTGCAGCGCGACGCCGAACGGCGGCGCGGCGCCCGCGGGCAGCGCGAACACCGCGCGCAGCGCGCCCCGGCGCAGCAGTTCGGCCCGGATCCGCCGGCCCGAGCTCCGGGCCGCGACGGCGGGCGGCATCAGCAGCACGACCCGCCCGCCGACCTCGGTGTGCGCCAGCGCGTGCTGGACCCACGCGAGTTCGGACTCGGTCCTGGGCGGCAGGCCGTACTCCCAGCGCTGGTCGTAGGCCAGTTCGTCGTGACCCCAATTGCGGTCGTTGAACGGCGGGTTGCCCACGACGGTGTCGAACAGCTCGTCGGGCCACGCGTCCGCGCGCAGCGCGTCGCCCTCGGCGACGGCGATCGCGGTGTCCGGTCCGGCATCGGGGTGCAGCGCGATGCGGGCGCGGATCAGTCGGGCCAGGGCCGGGGCCTCGGCCTGCCCGCGCAGGGTGCGCGCGGATCGCACGAAGCCGAGCAGCAGATCGCCGTGCGTGGTCGCCGGATTCAGCACGGATGTCACGGATTCCCGTCCCACGCACGCCAGTTCGGCGATCAGCGCGACGGTGGCCGAGGGGGTGACGCCGCCGGGGCCGGCTGCGGACTCGGCGAATCGGGAGTAGAGGGCGGCGAACACGGCCGAGGCCCCGCGGGTGCCGGCGAGGTCGCTCGCGGCGCGCAGCAGGGCGGCGTGCGGCCCCACCGGCTCGGGTGAGCCGGCCGCCAGGTGGTCGCCGATGTCGGCGAGCCGGCCGGGGACGTCGTCGGAGGCCGCGACCAGGCGCCACAGGTGTTCCTCCGGCGCGACCTCGGCGATCTTGCCCTGGTCGCGCAACCAGCTCTCCACGTCGGACAGCGCGAAGGTGGGGCTCGCGTCGCTGCCGCCCACGGGCCGCGGGAAGTCGTCGAAGCGCCGGCGCCAGTTACTGACGGCGGCGCGTCCGACACCCGCGATGCGGGCGATCTCGGCAGCGGTGACCTGGGGGCTGGTGGGCACCGTCTCCTCCTCCTGGACCGATTGTGAACCTTCCGGAGTCAACCATATCGAGGTGACTCAAGGTGCGAGCAAAATGCTTGTTGACAGCGTTCACAGCCGCTGCTTCTATTGACCACGGCAGCACGGAGCAACCCCGGAAACACCCGCACCGTGCTGTCACTTGACCACCGGCCGCTCGGCCGGCGGACCGATCGGCGCAGTAGGCGGCCGAGACGCAGTGCCTCCGAAGGGAAACCTCATGTCCGCGCTCGCTCCCCGGCAGACCGTTGTGCAGCAGTCCGCTTCGACCGCAGCCCCGCGGGGACGTCGCCGCGGCCTGATCACCACCGTGGCCGTCGCCGCGACGATCGCCATGACCGGATCGCTCGCCGCCTGCGGACCCACCAGGAAGGAAGAGGGCAAGGCGTCGAGCGCGTCGGCGGAGTCGCCGAGGACCACCGGCGCGGCCGACACGAGCGCGGCGCCCGGAGCCGACGAGCCCAAGACCGGCGCACCCAAGTCGGACGCGCCCAAGGCCGGCGACAAGGGCGGCACCGACAAGGTCGCCCAGGACCTGCTGACCCACCTCAAGACCACCAAGCACGGCGGTGTGGTGTCCGAGGTCCGGATCGTGAAGCAGTACGAACGCTACGAGGTCACCGTCAACACGACGCTGCCCGCGGAGGTCTCCATCACCGAGGACATCAAGGGTGCGAACGCCCGGATGGACAAGGGGCGGAAGCTCGCCGTCGAGGCGATGCAGTGGACGCAGGACTCGTCGAGCCTGACGATCGGCTCCGTCTCCGTGCTCGACAAGGAGAAGGGCACCGCCGGCATCGAGAACGGCGCGGAGAAGGACACCGACAAGGCCGGTTCCGAGAAGTACGCCGCCGACCTGCTCGCCAAGCTCAAGAGCACCACCCACGGCGGCCTGGTCACCAAGGTCCGGATCTCGAAGACCTATTCCGGCTACGACGTCGTGGTGCTCACCTCGCTGCCCGCCGAGGTCTCGCTCACGGAGAACCTCGCCGCCGAGAGCGCCCGGATGGACAAGGGCGGCAAGCTCGCCACCGAGGCGAAGCAGTGGGCCGAGAACAACACCACCCGCAAGGTCTCCTCCGTCGAGGTCCTCGACGTCGAGAAGGGCACGGCGGGGATCGAGAACCTGGGCTGACCGACGCGCGGTCCGGGACGGCGTCGGGGGGCGACGGCCGGGGGCGTCCGGGTCGGCATCCGGGAAACGACGAACACACCCGCGACGGAGATACGCGGACGACGAACTTTCATCCGGGGGGATGAGGGAGGGGGTCGCGGGGGCGGGGTGCCGTACGGCGCCTCGCCCCCGCGGTGTGTCCGGGTCCGGTCGGCGGCTTCCGGCGCTATCGCCAGGGGAGTTCGGCGAGCGCGGGCGCCGCGTCGTCGCGCAGCACGGTGCCCTCGATCACGCCGTACGGCCGATCCGTCACCTGGTACACCTCACCCGTGTTGTGCAGACCGAACGCGTCGAGGTCGACCGGGAGGTGGTGCCTGTTCGGCAGCGTCAGTCGCACCTCGACCAGGTCCTCCCGCTCGGTCAGCACCGCCTCGCCCATTGCGTACAGGGTCTGTTGCAGGGACAGGCTGTGCGTTTCGGCAAAGGTACGCAGCAGCGTGTCGCGAGCCGCGCAAAAGGACGAGTCCCAGTCCGTCGACGCGACGTCGGACCGCCGATGGCGCCAGCGCGCGTGCACGCTCGTGGCCAGGATCCGGTCCCGGGTCGGGGCCAGCGTCGTGTAACGGTCCGTCATGAAGCCGTGGAACTCCGACCCGGTGGACTTGAGCGCGGTCACGTCCTCCAGACCGGCGCAGACCTCGGTACCGGCCGGCCCGTGCAGCACGCCCGCGTATCGGGCCCCGGCCGCCCGGGTCCACGCGTGTGGGTGCGGCCCGTGCGTGCCGGGGATCCGGATCCAGGGGTATTCCAGGACGCGCACGCGCGCGGTATCGATCGGGGCGTACGCGTCGACGAAGTGCCGGGCCAGGCGCAGCCCGAACGCCTCGACCGCGGGCAGCGGTCGGTCCTGCGCGAACGCGTACACCACGGCGCGCATCGTGTCGGTCGGGATGACGTGGGCGTTGTCGCCGCGCAGATGGGTGGCCGCGAGGTCGCCGGACAGTGACACGGACACGTTCAGATCGCACAGTTCGTGCTCGGTCGCGGTGGTCCGGGTGACCCGGACCAGTCGTACCTCCGCCTTGCCGTATCGATTCGGCCCCAGAACGATCGCCATCGGTTCAGCTCCCTCGCCACGCGGGCTGATGTTGCCGGGTGTTGCCGGGTGTTGTCGCGAAGCTAGCGGCGCACGCGGAGCCCGGTCAAAGGCGCGAATCGGGACATGTCCTGGCGATTCGCTGCGGTTGCCGGGTCGGTGACGAGACGTTCACGAGTCGTCGACGAGCCGGTCCGGGTCCTCGGTGGGGCCTCGGCCCGGAGGGTAGGCTGCGGCAAAGTCCGCGGGGAGGCGAGACAGACAGGGCCGGAAAAAGCCCTGGGGCCCCTCCCTGCCTTGGCGCAGCACGTACATAGAGGGGGCGGCAGTCATGGATCCGCTGAAGCCGGGCGATCCCGGGGTTGTCGGGCGGTACCGACTGTCGGCCCGATGGGGACAGGGCGGCCTGGGGACGGTCTTCCTCGGTCGCGCACCCGGCGGTGACCACGTCACGGTCAAGCTGGTGCGGCCCGACCTGGCGTCCGACAAGACGTTCCTCGAACGCTTCCGCAAGGACGTCACCACTGCCAGGGAGGTCGGCGGCACACACGTCGCGCACGTCCTGGACGCGGACCCGGACGGCACGCCGCCGTGGCTGGTCGTCGAGCACGTGGCGGGCCCGTCCCTGGAGTCGGCCGTCGGGGCGCACGGGCCGCTGCCCGAGCACTCGCTGCGTGCGCTGGGCGCGGGATTGGCCGAGGGGCTCGCGGCCATCCACGAGGTCGATCTGACGCACCGTGACCTCAAGCCGGCCAACGTCCTGCTCGCGGCCGACGGGCCGCGCGTGGCGGACTACTCGCTGGCCCGGGCCCTCGGTTCGGCCGGGATGACCCGGACGGGTGTCGTGGACGTCCCGGGGCTGCCCGCACCGGAGCAGGTCACCGGCGGCTCCATAGGCCCGGCGATCGACGTGTTCGCGCTGGGCGGTGTGCTGTGCCACGCGGCCGGCGTGGCGCCGTTCGGCGCGGGGTCGGCCGCCGAGATCGCACAGCGGGTCGTGCGCGAGATGCCGGACCTGACGGAACTCCCGGACTGGCTCGGTGAGATCGTCGCCGACTGCCTGAAGAAGCGGCCCACCGCACGGCCCTCGGCGGCCGACTTGGTGGCACGCTTCGCCGCGGCCGAGCCGAGTGCGGACTGGCTTCCCGAGGAACTGAGGGCACTGGTCGCCGCGGCGACCGCGGCCGTGGGCGATGCCCCGCCCCCGAAGGACGCCGAGAGCGCGGACGGGGAAGAGGAAGAGGAAGAGCCGGAGACCACCGAGGTCCCGGCAGCCGCCGCACTCGCGACCGCGACACCGACCGACACGGACGAGACGCCCGTGGCGACTCCGGCGGTACGCGCGGGCAAGAAGGCCGCCGGCACGCCCGCGACCGGTGCTGCTGCCGCCGCGAAGAAGGTCGCGAAGAACGGCGCGAAGCCGGCCGCGCAACCTGCCGAGGACGAGGCCGAGACCGACGCGACTCCGGTGGCCACGCCCGCCGTGCGACCCGGCAAGAAGGGCGCTGCGAAGCCCGCCGCCGAGCCGGATGCCACCGCGACGACCGACGCGGACGACGCGACTCCGGTGGCAACGCCCGCCGTACGGCCCGGCAAGAAGGGCGCTGCGAAGACGACCCGCGCTCCCGCCGCCGGCTCCGATGCCGACGAGGCGGGCGACGAGACTCCGGTGGCGACACCGGCATCGGCCGCGCCCGGGAAGATCGCGAAGCCGACCGCGCGAGCCGCCGAGACCGAAGCCGAGGACGAGGCCGAGGCCGACGCGACCCCCGTGGCCACGCCCGCCGTACGCGCGGGCAAGAAGGGCGCGGGGAAGCCCGCCGCCGGTGGTGGCGCCGCGAAGAACGGCGCGGGCCGGGACCAGGGCGACGCCGACGCCGACGCCGACGCCGACGAGGTGAACGACGACGAGGACGACGCGACTCCGGTGGCGTCGCCGGCGGTGCGGGCCGACCAAAACGGTGCCGGGAAGCCTGCCGCGGAAAAGCCCGACCCGGACTCCGACGCCACGACCCCCGTGGTGGCACCGGCCGTTCGCGTCGGCAAGGACGACGACGTCACCACTCCGATCGCGACCCCGGCGGCCCCCGCTCCCGAGGCGGACAAGCCGGCGGCCAAGGCGCCCTACGACGGTGGCGCGCCGGTCAAGGTGCCGGCCATCCGCCGGGGCACCGACGCCGAAACGGTCAAGGTCGCCCGGGACTCCGAGTCCCCCGCGCCCGCCGACGCCGGTGCCGAGACCGTCAAGGTCGCCCGGGACTCCGAGTCGGCGGCGCCGCCGCGACCGGACGCGCCGACCCGGGTGGTGCCCGCCCCGCCGGTCCCGACCGACGCGCCCGCCGCCGCGACCGAGGTGCCGCCCTTCCCGACCGGTTCGCCCTTCCCGCTCACGCCCGCGCCGGCACGCGCCGCGCGGCCGGCCAATCCGGTGATCTGGCACGCGGTGATCGCGCTGCTCGGAGTGACCGCCGTCGGCATAGGGCTGTTCCGCATCACCGACTCCGCGTGGCGCGACGCGCAGAACGCCGTCATGGGTGTGGTCCTGCCCGGCATCTCGGTGCTGGCGGGCCTGGCCGGCCTGGCCACGCTGGCGCTGGCCGTGCTCGATTCGCGGCGCAAGGCCGCCGCCGGCCCGGCGTACCCGCCCGGCACCGCTCCCGTCGCCGAACCGAGGCCGACCGAGGCGGACTCGGCGCGGTAGCCGTACCCGAACACCCGCGACGGGCCCGCCGGTCGTCCCTCGACCACCGGCGGGCCCGAGCGTCCTCCCGCGCCCGCACCCGCGCCGACCGGTGACGGCGTGTCAGTTGCTGCCGCCGCAGGACGAAGAGCAGCCGCCGTTGCTGTAACTCCAGTGCAATCGAGGGTTGTACGCCCCGCTCGGATCCCGGTCGAGCGCCGCCCTCGGCCCGAAATCATGGGCAACTCCCGCACCCGGCAGTGTCGTTGCGCGTCGCGTGACAGGTCGTGTTCAGCCGCGGGCAGCGCCTGGCGGCCACACCACGTGCACTCGTGTGCCCGCCGCGCGGGCCTTGGCGACCACCTCGGCGGTGCCGCCGCGTGCGCCGCCGGGTCGGCCGTCCCAGACCGCGAACACCACGTCCACCTCCGCGAGCAGCGCGTCGTTGGCCGCCGCGTACGCGTCCTCGGACGCCCGGCGGAACGGCATCACCCGGACCTCGTCGGCGCGCGCGATCAAGTCCTCGAAACCGGCGCGGTAGTTCGGACCGACCTTGGTCTCGCCGTAGTCGGCCGACGGCAGCAGTGCCACGAGCCGGCCGCCCAGGTCCAGGACGGCGCGCGCGAAGATCGCGTCCGCGCCTGCCGCGAGGCAGCTGTAGCCCACGAGTTCGTCCGGCGCGACCCGGGCGAGCAGCTCCCGAACGGCCCGATCGACCAGCGGCACGGTGTCGGGCGTCAGGTTGATGTGGCCGGTGATGCCGTAGCTCGTCACGCCTACTCCAGTCCTGGTCCACTCGGTTGAGGGAACCCCCCATTGTTTGGGCAAGCGACCGGGGAATCCGCACGAGCCGGTCGATAATCGGAGCAATTCGGCCGCGCAAGCCTCGACGCGAACGGGTCCCGGCCGGTTCGCCGACTCGCAGCGGCAACGACTCGCCGGTGCGCACACCGGCACCAGGGAGCGCCATGCATCGGAGAAAGCGTCGAATCGCGAACTCGGCCCCGGCAGTCGTGCTGGCCGCGACCCTCGCCGCGTGCTCCGCCTCCTCGGCCGATGGACCCGCCGACGTGCGGGTCGTCGACCCGGTGATCTCCGGGGCCCACCCGGCGACCCCGGAGGACTACCCCAAGCCCTCCGTCGCGCCGCCCTGCGACCCGCGCCAGAGCCTCACGCCGCCCGGGTCGCTGCCCACCCCCGGAGCGATGCCCGCCGGTTCCACGATGGAGCGCGTGCACCGACGCGGGTACCTGATCGTCGGTGTCGACCAGAACACCCGATTCTTCGGCGAGTTGGACCGACGCAGCGGGCTGATCAAGGGATTCGACATCGAGATGGCCAAGGCCCTCGCCCGGGCGATCTTCGCGGGTCCCGACGACCCCGAGCGGCTGCGCTACAAGGTGATCACCCAGGCCCAGCGCACCGACGTGCTCCGCAACGGGGATGTGGACGTGGTGATCGACACGATGACCATCACATGCGACCGCAAACTCCAGGTGGCCTTCAGCAGCGACTACTACACCGACGGCCAACGCGTCCTGGTGCGCACCGACTCGGGCGTGCGCTCCCTCGCGGATCTGCGCGGCAGGCGGGTGTGCACGGTCCGCGCCACCACGTCGATCGTGTACCTGCGGGACGACCCGGCGGGCGTGCTGCCGTACGCCGTGGAGAACTGGACGGACTGCCTGGTCGCGTTGCAGCAGGGCGAGGTGGACGCGATCTCGACGACGTCGGCGCTGCTCAAAGGACTTCAGGCACAGGACTCCGACACCGAAGTGGTCGGTCCGACCTTCAGCGACGAACCGCACGGCATGGCGTTCCCGTTGGCACACCAGGACTTCGTGCGATTCGCCAACGGGCTGCTGGAGCGGATGAAGCGGGACGGCTCATGGCAGAAGTTGTACGACGCGTGGCTGGCCGGACCGCTGGGGCCGCAGTCCCCGCCGCGCGCCTCCTACGTCGGCTGAACGGTCCCGGTCGCCGGGTCCGGCCCGCCGCCGAGGCCGTCCGGGAAGTCCCGACGACTGCGCGAAGTTCCGCCGGGCGCGCCCTGGTCGGGACGCTCGCCGGTCAGGGTGGGTCGCAGTGTCTCGATGACGGTCGGGTCCTCGATGGTGGAGGGCAGTACGGGCCGTTTGCCGTCCGCGATGTCGCGCATCGTGCGGCGCAGGATCTTGCCCGAGCGGGTCTTGGGCAGCGCCGGGACCACGTCCACCCGGCGCAGGGCCGCGACCGCGCCGATCGTGTCCCGAACCAGGAGCACCAACTCGGCGGACACCTCAACGGGTTCCCGATCGACACCGGCCTTGAGCACGACCAGACCGCGCGGCACCTGGCCCTTGAGCTCGTCGGCCACCCCGATCACCGCGCACTCGGCGACGTCCGGGTGCGCGGCAAGCACCTCCTCCATCGAGCCGGTGGACAGCCGGTGCCCGGCGACGTTGATCACGTCGTCGGTGCGGCCCATCACGTAGACGTAGCCGTCCTCGTCCTTGCGCCCGCCGTCGCCGCTGAGGTAATAGCCGGGAAACGCGGTCAGATAGGACGCCACGTAGCGCTCGTCGTCGCCCCACAGCGTGCTCAGCGTGCCGGGCGGCATGGGCAGTTTGAGCACCACCGCGCCGTCCACGCCGGGCGGCACCTCGACGCCCTGCGGGTCCAGGATCCGTACGTCGTAGCCGGGCACCGGCAGGGTCGGCGAACCGGGCTTGGTGGGATGCGGTTCCAGGCCCATCGGGTCGGCCACGATCGGCCAACCGGTCTCGGTCTGCCACCAGTTGTCCACCACGGGGATCCCGAGCAGGTCGCCCGCCCAGCGGTAGGTCTCCGGGTCGAGCCGCTCGCCCGCCAGGAACAGCGTGCGCAGCGCGGACAGATCGTGTCCGGCGAGCAGTTTCCCGTCCGGGTCCTCCTTCTTGATCGCCCTGAACGCGGTCGGCGCGGTGAACAGCATGGTGGCCCGGTGCTCGGCGGCCACCCGCCAGAACGCGCCCGCGTCCGGCGTGCCGACCGGCTTGCCCTCGTACAGCACGGTGGTGCAGCCGGTGAGCAGCGGCGCGTAGACGATGTACGAGTGGCCGACCACCCAGCCGACGTCGGACGCGGTCCAGCTCACCTCGCCGGGGCGCACGCCGTACACGTTCTCCATCGACCACCGCAGCGCGACCGCGTGTCCGCCGTTGTCGCGCACGATGCCCTTGGGCGGCCCGGTGGTGCCGGAGGTGTAGAGGATGTACAGCGGGTCGCCGGCCGCGACGGGCACACACTCGACGGGTTCGGCCGTCGCCATCGCGGTGTCCCAGTCCAGGTCGCGTTCGGTCACATCGGCGGTGAGCTGGGGACGTTGCAGCAGCACCACCTTGTCGGGCCGGTGCGTCGCCTCGGCCAGCGCCGCGTCCACGAGCGGCTTGTAGGCGATCGTGCGGGTGGGCTCGATCCCACAGGACGCGGCCACCACGACCTTGGGCCGGGCGTCGTCGATCCGCACCGCCAACTCGTGTGCGGCGAAGCCGCCGAACACGACGGAGTGCACCGCGCCGAGTCGGGCGCAGGCCAGCATCGCCACCACGGCCTCGGGCACCATCGGCAGGTACAACACCACCCGATCGCCCCGGCCCACCCCCAGTCCGCGCAGCACGCCGGCGAATCGTGCGGTCAGATCGAGGAGTTCGGCGTAGCTCAGGGTGCGCCGCGTGCCGGTGACCGGCGAGTCGTACACGATCGCGGCCTGTTCGGCGCGCCCACCCGCGACATGCCGGTCCAGTGCGTTGAAGCACGTGTTCAACACGCCGTCCGGGAACCAGCGGTACAGCGGCGCGGCGGAGTCGTCCAGGGCCCGGCTGGGCGGCGTCACCCAGTCGATCGCGGCGGCGGCCTCCAGCCAGAAACCGTCCGGATCGCTCAGGCTGCGCCGATGGGCCGACTCGTACGCCCCGCCAGTGTCGCGGCTCATCCGCGGTTCCTCCCGGTAGTCCGGTCGCGGCACCGGGTGACCGTGCCGTCTCGCCGGCAGGATCCCGACGCGAGGGCCCGAAGTCAAGACGGACGTACTCGCGTTCGAGCACGTGGGCGGCGGGAGCCGTGCCGCGCACGCGGCCCGGAGGGCCGGGAGGTGCTCCCGGCTCCGGGTCCGCGACGTCTCGGCCGCGGTGTCCTACCAGGCGCCGCCCGCGACCTGACGGGTGGCGAGGTTGATTCGGTTCCAGACGTTGACCGAGGCGATGGACAGCAGGAGGCCGCCGAGTTCCTGCTCGTCGTAGTGCTTGGCGGCCTCGTCGTAGATCGCGTCCGGGATCGGGTCGCCGGCGTCGGCGACCCGGGTGACCGCCTCGGTCAGCGCGAGGGCCGCGCGCTCGGCGTCGGTGAAGTACGGGGCGTCCCGCCAACCGGCGACGGTGTCGATGCGCTCGTCCGCCTCGCCGGCCTTGCGCAGGTCGCGGGCGTGCATGTGCACACAGACGCTGCAGCCGTTGATCTGGCTCGCCCGCAGGTTGGCCAGTTCCAGGGTGACCTTGGGAACGCCGGTCTGTGCGGCGGCGGCACCGAGGGCCATCAGCGCCTTCATCGCGCCGGGAACGACCATCGCGGGGTTGCCCATACGTGCTTCCATGGCTGTGCTCCTCGAGAGGTGGTCTCACCGGAGGTTGTGTCCTCGCCTCCGGCTGCCGGCCGTTGCTTTTCGGTCCGACACAGCACTGACGGAGCCCGCCGGCAAAGTGTGACGCCCGAGGAGAGAAAAGTTTTCGCTCCGTGCCGAAGGGGAGGCAGCCCGCGATGGCAACGACCGCCGGTCATTCGGAATGGGCGTCCGACGCCGTCCTGGAGCCGTTGCGGCGCCATCTCAGGGACCCGTCCGCCGAGTTCTGGATCGGACCGGGGTGGTATCGGCTCGCGCTGCGCTGCCACGAGGCGGTGGAGGTGGAGTTCCCCGACTACGAACTCCTCGCCGTCAAGCAGAAGTGGGCGGCGCTCGCCTTCCAGGCCAACCCCCACCCGTGGACCCCGAACGGCACCGCCTGGACCCGGGCCGAATCGACCCGCCTGCACGCCGTGACGGGGGAGTTCGACCGAATCTCCCGAACCGTCTGCGAGAGCTGCGGTCGCCCGGGCACCCTCCGCGGCATGCGCCGACTGCACCTGACCCTGTGCGACGCCTGCGAGACGACGGTGCCGGCCGGCGGGCTCCGGTAGCCCACCGGAGCCGGCTGCGCCGTTACAGGCGGTCGTACCAGCCGGGATGGCTGTTGTGCAGGGCCGCCAGGGCCAGGACTATGCGGGCGTCCACGTGGCCCGGGGGGAGTTCGTACGAGTCGGTGGTGCCGACGCTGCCCAGGTATTCGAAGACGCGGGTGCCGTCGTGGCGCCAGATCGTGCGCAGCGGCAACCTCGGTGCCTTGCCGCCGAGTACAGCCACGGCCATCATCAGGCCCCACAGCGGGCACAACGCCCACCACGCGATCCAACCGAACGTGGTGCCCTTCGCCGCGTGCAGCGTGGGGCCCTCCGCCGGGCGGATCGTCCAGGACGTGCGGCGCAGCCGGCGGATGCTGCCCTGTTCGCGATGCACCGTCGCCAAGTGCTCGCCGGCCGGTCCGGTGACGCTGTACACCGCGTAGTCGGCGGCGGCCGAGTACGTACCCACCGCCGCGATCCGCTGTCGGCGGGCCCGGTCCGCCCACAGGATCAGGTGTCGGGAGGGGGAGCTGCCCATTCCGTCGGTGGGCGCCGCGTCGATGTACGCGATGTCCTCGTAGTGCCGTGCGCCCTGCGGGCGGATCCGGACGATCGGGCCCACCCACGTGTGTTCGGGAACGTCCCTGGCTTCATCAGCCTGGAGCGCGCGGCGTACCTCGATTGCGGCACCCGCGACGGTGTGAAGCGCGACGGTCATGTGCGTCCAGAGTTCGGAAAACGGCCGGTCCGAACAGCAGCGTAGACAGCGCGACAACCCCTTGGGGAGCGAGGGAGCGAGAACTCCACCAAAGCATGGACCGGCCGGCCGGATTGTGCCGGTCCGGCCGGTCCGAAGTGCGGGTATCCGAGCGGTTGTCGGCGATTCAGCCGCGCTGCGGCACGCCGGTCGCGAAGTCCTCGCGGTGGTCGTGGGCCCATTCGCGGAAGGTGCGGCCCGGTCGGCCGGTGATCGCCTCGGTGGTGCCGGACACCGGTTCGGGCTCGACCGCCGACTCCCACAGGTCCAGCAGCGCGTTCGCGTAGCCGGGCGGCATGTGCCGGGTCAGGCCGGCGAGCGCCTCGTCCCGGGTGACCTCGGTGAACGGCAGTTCGCGGCCCAGGACATCGGCCAGGATCGCGATCTGCTCGACGAAGGACAACGATTCGGGGCCGTTGAGGTCGAGTGTCTCGCCGAGGTGGTCGCCGGCCACGAGCACGGCGGTCGCGACGTCGGCGATGTCGTCCTCGTGGATCGGGGCGACCTGGGCATTCGGGTACGGGAGTTGGATCTTGCCGGTGCCGAGAAGCTGGTACTTCCAGCCGATCGCGTTGCCGGCGAAGGCACCGGGACGGAGCACCGTGTACGGGATCCCGGACTCGGCGACCGCGACCTCGACCGCGTGGTGGCTCGCCGCGAGCGGGTTGCCGCTCGGGTCGGGCGCGGCCGTCGAGGCGGAGGACAGCAGCACGATGTGTCGGACGCCGGCGGCCCGCGCGGCGTCGACGAAGGCGGCGATGCCGGCTGCCTCGGCGTACAGGAAGACGCTGGTGACGTCGTGCAACACCGCGGCGGCGTTGTCGGGTTCACGGAGCGAGAGGCGGACGGCTTCGACGCCGGCGGGCGGTTCGAGGTCGGTCGGGTCGCTGCTCGCGATCCGGACGCTGTGGCCGGCGGCGACCAGGCGGGTGAGGACGCCGCGCGCGACACTGCCGCGGGCTCCGGTGACGAGGGTGGTCATGGTGACTCGTTTCCTTGCTGTACGGGTTCTTGGTGGACCGGGCGACGGTCCTTCGTGGACTCGGCGGCCCACGACGGTTCTTCGTGGAACCGGCGGCCCGGGGTTCTTCACGGACCGGCCGGCCGTCGGACCGGACGGGCCGGCCGTCGGACCGCCGGGGAAAGGCAACTCGGGTCGAGGACCTAGCTCTCGTGCGGCCTGGCGTGCCTGGGGAGCAGGAACACCAGGCCGGCGGCAAGCAGGCCGAGGCCGGCCACCGCGAGTGCGCCGACGGCCATGGCGGTGGAGGCGCTGTGGTTTTCGGCGAGCTGGAGGAACAAGGTGGTGATGCCGGCCACGCCGAGTGCGCCGGCGAGTTGTTGCATCGCGGACAACGACCCGGAGGCGCTGCCCAGTTCGTGGTCGGCGACACCGGCCAGGATCACGTCGAACAGCGGGGCGAACACGGCGCCCATGCCGAGGCCGGCGACGAACAACGGGGCGATCAGGTGCACGCCGGTCGTGTCCGAGCCGTAGTGGGTGACCACGGCGGCGAGGGCGATCAGGCCGCTCACGTTGACGCCGGCGCCGATCAGGAGCAGGTTGCGGCCGAGCCTGGGGATCAGTCGGAAGCCCGCGATCGAGGCGACCACGATGCCGACGGCGATCGGGGCGAGGGTGAGACCGGCGGCGAGCGGGCCGAAGTCCAGGTGCAGTTGCACGAACAGGGAGGTGATCAGCATGAAGCCCGCGGTGCCGGCGAAGAAGACGAGGCCGAACAGCATGCCGGAGGTGTAGGCCCGGTTGCGCAGCAGCGTGGCCTCGATCAGCGAGTGGGCGCTGCGGCGTTCGCGCAGGATGAAGCCGGCGAAGGCGGTCAGGCCGGCGCCGAGGCAGCCGAATGTCCAGGCGGGCCAGTCGGCTTCGGGGCCCTGGATGAGCGGGAGGATGACCAGCGTCGAGGCGACGGCCAAGAGCGCGGCGGCGAGCACGTCGATCCGCACGCCGGGGTTCGGGGCGTCCTTGGGGATGTAGCGGAGTCCGCCGAGCACGGCGGCGAGGCCGAGCGGGACGTTCATCAGGAAGATCAGCCGCCAGCCGGTGCCGAACAGGTCGAGGTGGATCAGCGCGCCGGCCAGAATCGGGCCGCCGACGGCGGACAGGCCCAGGATCGGACCGAACGCGGCGAACGCCTTGCCGGTCTCGGCGGGCGGGAAGACCGACTTGAGGATGCCGAAGCCCTGCGGGATGAGCAGGGCGCCGAAGGCACCCTGGGCGATGCGGGCGGAGACCAGTAGTTCCGGCGCCGGGGCCAGGGCGCACAACAGGGACGCCACGGCGAAGCCGCCGGCGCCCAGCAGGAACAATCGGCGTCGGCCCCAGCGGTCGCCGAGTCTGCCGCCGACGACGAGCAGCACGCCGAACGCGAGCGTGTAGCCGGAGGCGAGCCATTGCAACAGCGAAGCACCGCCGCCGAGATCGTCGCGGACGGACGGGCCGGCGACGTTCGTCACGGTGCTGTCGAGCAGGTCCATCACCTCGGCGACGAGCACGATCGCCAGGATCCGCCACCGCCAGGCGTACGCGGCGGGCAGCGGGGGCTCGGTGACGGGGGCGGACGGGTCGACGGTGGTGGTGGTCATCGGTACTCCTCGAAGGGTGGGCGGCGCGGCTCACCGCCCTGCGGAGTGCCGCGCGACGAGCCATGTTCGTGACGAACAGTGTTCGCAACGAACAATGTACGTAGCGAACAGTGTTCCGTCAACGCGTATACTCGGGGCATGGCGAAATCCCCCGGCGAGTCGCGCCCATCCACCCCTGCCGCTCCGGTCAGCCGGCGCACCCGCCCGGCGAAGGCCGCGCTCAGTGCGGACGCGCTCGTGTCCGCCGCGCTCGCGATCCTGGACGCGGACGGCCTGGAGGCGGTGACGATGCGTCGGGTCGCGCAGGCGCTGGACACCGGCGCCGCGTCGCTGTACGTGTACGTGGCGAACCGGGACGAGCTGCTCGCGTTGGTCTACGACCGAGTGCTCGGCGAGATCCCGCTGCCCGCCGTCGCGCCGGTCGGCGAGCCGTTCCCGCACTGGCGCGCGGAGCTGGGCACGCTGATCAGGGAGGCGATCACCGTGCTCGGCGCCCATCGCGGCATCGCGACCGTGGCCTTGGGGGACGTACCGACCGGCCCCAACGCGCTCGCGCTCGCCGAGGCGATCCTGGGTCTGCTGGCCGGCGCGGGCATCGACGACCTCACCCGCTCACTCGCGCTCGACCTGATCAACCTGCACATCACGGCCGCGGGGGCCGAGGAGTCGGCGTACGTCGACAAGGGCGCCGAGGGGCAGACCGAGGAGAGCGCGGTCGCCGCGATGGACGAGGCGTTCGGCCGACTCTCCGCGACGGACTACCCCCACCTGGTCGCCATGCGCAAATCCCTCACCCAGGTCTCCGGCGACGACCGCGACACGTGGGCGATCGAGGTCCTGTTGAACGGCATCCTCGCCACCCCGGCCCCCGACCGACCGACCACCTCGTCCGACGGGTCGCTCGCGGCGCGCCGACCCCGCGCCGCGAGCGACCGGTGAACTGCCCGACCCCTGCGAGCGCCTCCGTGGTGTCCTCATACGCGCCCGCACGGCTCGGCTCGACACCGGATTCGCCGGGAGCGGCCCGGGTCCGCTGCGTCGATCGAACGCTCAGGCCACGTGAAAGGACATGTCGCCGATGTTCACGGTCACGTCGAGGCGACCGCCAGCACGGCCGCATAGGAGCGCAGCGTCTCCAGCTGCACGAGAAGGCAGATCTCCCATGACACCCACCGAATATAATCTTTGGCCCACATTTGTGAGGCCGGTGCGCACACATGACCGTGAGTCGAGTCGCGCGGGACGGCGCGGATCGGTGTCGAAGGGCCCGGGGGCGCGGGCAGATGATCACAATGGGCGTCATGGTTGATCTCGCCGAGTCCTCGTCGCCCGCTCCACGCCGTCCGGATCCGGGCGGCGTGGTTCGTACCGCGTCGGAGCTGGAGAAGCTCCGGGGTGTGCGCCGGATGAAGGTGATCGCCACCGGGTTCCTGGTGTTCGCGACCGTGTTGTACATCCTCGCGCGGTGGGCCGAGGCGCGCGGTGCGGGCGCGTGGGCCGGATATGTGCAGGCCGCCGCGGAGGCCGGGATGGTCGGCGCGATGGCCGACTGGTTCGCGGTGACCGCGCTGTTCCGCCGCCCGCTCGGACTGCCGATCCCGCATACCGCGATCATCCCGACCCGCAAGGACGCGCTGGGGCACAATCTCGGCGAGTTCGTCGGGGAGAACTTCCTCTCCGACTCGGTGGTACGGCAACGACTGAGCCGGATGGAGGTGTCCCGGCGGGCCGGCACCTGGCTGGCCGCTCCCGGGCACGCCGAGCGGGTGACCGACCAACTGGGCGCGCTGGCCCGCGCGGCACTGACCGTGCTGCGCGACGAGGACGTGCAGAGCGTGTTCGGACAGGCGATCACCCGTCGGGTGTCCGCGCAGGCCGTCGCCCAGCCGATCGGCGAACTGCTCGACCGGCTGGTCCGCGACGGCGCGCACCGGGGCCTGGTCGACCTGGTCGCGGTGAAGGCGCACGACTGGCTGGAGCAACATCGCGAGGCCGTCCTGCGAGTGGTCAACGAGGAGTCGCCGGGCTGGTCGCCGCGCTTTCTCGACCGGCAGATCGCCAACAAGGTGCATCGCGAACTGGTCCGGTTCGCGGGCGCGGTGCGGGACGACCCGGAGCACCCGGCCCGACTCGCGGTGGACAACTTCCTCGCCGAGGTGGCCCGCGACCTCCAGCACGATCCGCGGATGATCGCCCAGATAGAGGGGTTGCGGGACCGCACCATCGCGCACCCGGCGGTCCAGGAGTTGATCGCGTCGGTGTGGGGCGCCGCGCGCGCCATGCTCGTCGAGGCCACCGAGGACCCGAACAGCGAACTGCGCAACCGGGTCACCGCGGCCGTGCGCTCGCTGGCCGGTCGGCTCGCCGAGGACGCGCGCGTGCGCGACAAGGCCGATCGGTGGATCGAGCAGGCCGCCGCGTACGTGGTGACCACCTACCGCGACGAGATCACCGCGCTGATCACCGACACCGTCGGCGCCTGGGACCCGAAGGAGACCAGCCGCAAGATCGAGATCAACGTCGGACGCGACCTGCAGTTCATCCGGATCAACGGCACCGTCGTGGGCGCACTCGTCGGCCTGCTGATCCACACCCTGACCCAGGTATTGAGCTGACCCGAGGTGCTCGACCGCGGGCCCGGGTCGGCCGAGCACCCGGTTGCCCGGCCGACCCGGGCCCGGTTCCGCGTACGGCATCGCACCCGACCCGCCTGCCTGCCTGCCCCGCCTGCCTGCCGACCGCGCCCGATCCACCCGCCTACCCGGACAGTTCCTCCGCGCGTGCCTTCGCCGCCCGCAGGTCCACCTTGCCCGCCGCCGTGCGCGGGATCGATTCGACGAAGTGGATGCGCTTGGGCGTCTTGTATCCGGCGATCCGGGTCCGGGCGTGCGCGGTGATCGCCTCCGGCGTCGGGTCGGTGCCCTCGCGCACCACCACGAGCGCGGTGACCGCCTGGCCGAAGCGCGGGTCCGAAACGCCCACCACGACCGCGTCGAACACGTCGGCGTGCGACTTCAACACGTTCTCCACCTCGTCCGGATAGACCTTCTCGCCACCGGTGTTGATCGTCGCGCTGCCACGCCCGAGCAGGGTGATGCCGCCGTCCTCCTCCAGCAACGCGAAGTCGCCGGGCAGCACCCAGCGGCGCCCGGCCGCGTCCCGGACGAAGGTGGCCCGGGTCTTCTCGTCGTCGCCGTGGTAGGCGAGCGGGATGTGTCCGCTGACGGCCAGTCGGCCGACGTCGCCCGAGCCCGGCTTCACCGGCACCAGTCGGTCGTCGAGCACGGTCGTGGTGTCCGAGGAGGCGAACCGCGTGGCGGCGCCGACCGCGCCGGTCTGCCGCATGGCGGCGCCGGTCTCGGACGCGCCGAAGCTGTCGATCACGAAGATGCCGGTCTGTTCCAGCGCGGTGCGCACCGAAGCGCTCATCGGCGCGCCGCCGTTGCTGATCGCCTTGAGCGCGGACAGGTCGTGGGTGTCCGGGTTGGCCGCGAGCCAGTCCGCCAGCGGCCGGCCCATGCCGTCGCCGACCACCGCCATCGACAACGCCCGCTCGCGCGACGCGAGCGCCATCACGGCGTCCGGGTCGAAGGCCCGGCCGGTCCACATCAGGTACGTGTTGCCCATGTAGAAGGTGTTCCACATCGACCACTGCCCGCCGCCGTGCATCATCGGCGCCAGGCCCAGCGTGGTCAGCCCCGCCGACTCCCGGACCGTGTCCCCCAGTTCGTCGGGCCTGGCCAACTTCGGCCGGCCGCCGCGACCGGCCTGGAGGGCCGCGAAGAAGATGTCCTCGCCGCGCCACAGCACACACTTGGGCATGCCGGTGGTGCCGCCCGTGTACAGGCCGTACAGGTCGTCCGCGGTGCGCGCGTCGAAGTCGCGGGCGGGCGAGGCCGCCGCGAGCGCGTCCTCGTAGCCGACGGTGTCCTGGGTCGGTTCGGTCGAGCCGTCCTCCAGGATCAGCACGTGCCGCAGCGCCGGGAAGTCCGCCCGGATCGCCGTGGTGGGACCGGCGAACGAGCGCTCGGCGACCACCGCGACCATGCCCGAGTTCTCGTACAGGTAGCGCAGTTCCGCCTCGACATAGCGGTAGTTGATGTTGATCGGCACGGCGCGCGCCTTGTGGCAGCCGATCATCGCCTCGACCCACTCCGCACGGTTCCACGCGTGGATCCCGACGAACTCGCCCGGCCGGATCCCGACCCCGAGCAGGTGGTGCGCGAACCGGTTCGCCCGCTCGTCGAGTTGACGGTACGTCAGTCGGACCTCGCCCGCGATCAAGGCGGTGCGGTCGGGAATCGCGTCCACCACGATCTCGAAGAGATCGGCGAGGTTGAACGACGGGCTGACGGGCGTCATGGTCGGCTCCCACGGCGGATGAACGGATGCTTCCGAAGCCGGATCCGAGGCACGGATCCGATCCGGATCGAAGCAGGGATGGGCCAACTTACCCTTGACTCGATCAAAAGAATAGGTTCGCCACGGCCGCCCGACGGCAGCGCAGCCCCCCGTCCGGCCGGGCCGACTCCGGACACGATCCGGCGAAGACCGCCCGGAACGTCCCCTTCCGGCGGAAGCTTCTCGCGACCGCTCGGCGTGCCGGCTCGGTCGAAATCGCCCGGGACATCCGCGCCCGCCGGGCTCCGGAATCGGGCCGAGATTTCCCCGTCATCCGACGCAACCCGGGTGAGCTCGCGCGCGTGAACATGATGAGGACCCGCCGGGGGATTGCCGTCCCTGACCCGGCGGGCCCGTTCATGCCGAAGTCTTCCGATGGCACATCACGTGCCCTTGAACTCCGGAGTCTTCTTCTCCGCGAAGGCTCGCGGACCGATCTTGGCGTCGTCGCTCATGAATACCCGCATTCCGATCTGCGACTCCAGCTTGAACGCATCTTCCTCGGTCAACTGGTCGGTTTCACGCAGAACGCGCAGGACCGCCTGAACGGCGATCGGACCGTTGGCGGCGATCTGGTGGGCGATCTCCTTCGCCTTCTCCAGCGCGCCGCCGTCCGGCACGACGTGTCCGATCAGACCGAGCTCCTTGGCCTCGGGCGCCTTGATGTGGCGGCCCGTGAGCAGCAGGTCGGCGGCGACAGTGTACGGAATCTGGCGGCGCAGGCGCACCGCCGACCCACCGAGCGGGAACAGGCCCCAGCGGACCTCGGAAACGCCGAAGCGCGCCGACTCGCCGGCGACCCGGATGTCGGTGGCCTGGAGGATCTCGGTGCCGCCCGCGATGGCGGGGCCCTCGATCGCGGCGATCAGGGGCTTGGTGAGGGTGAAGCCCTTGAGGACCCACTTCATCACGGACATGTCCATGGCCGGCTTGCCTTCGCCGCCCTTGAACGCGTCGCCGGGCGCACGCCGACTCATCGCCTTGAGGTCGGCGCCCGCGCAGAACGCGCCGCCGGCACCGGTGAGGATGGCGACCCGGATCTCCGGGTTGTCGTTGACCTCGTCCCAGGCGGCCTCCAGGATCTCGATCATCTCGCCGGTGACCGCGTTGCGGGCCTCGGGCCGGTTCATCGTGATGATCAGGACGTGGCCGTCCCGCTCGACCAGGGCGTGGGGTTCGCTCATGTCTGTTCGTCTCCAGGAATCACAGGGGTGCGGCGCCGACGCGGCGGCGCCGAAGGCGTGCTCGGGAAAACCGGGTCAGGCGAACTCGCCCGCGGCGGTCGCGGCGAAGCCGGCGCCGATCCGCAGCGCCTGCTCGGTCGCGCCGCCGAGCGAGAGTTCGAGCTGCTTGGCGTGGTTGAAGTAGCGGTGTACGAAGTGCTCCTCGGCCACGCCCATGCCGCCGTGCACGTGGACCGCGGCGTGCGCGACCCGGTGTCCGCCGTCCGCGGCCCAGAACTTCGCGGTGGCGATCGCCTCGGCCGCGTCCAGCCCCTCGGCCTCCTGCCACGCGGCCTGCCACGTGGTCAGCCGAATGCCCTCGACGTCGATGTACGCGTCGGCCAGGCGGTGCCCGACCGCCTGGAACGAGCCGATCGGGCGCTTGAACTGCACCCGCTCGCTCGCGTACTTCGCGGTCTCGCGCATCGCCTTCTCGGTCACCCCGAGCTGGGTCGCGCACAGCGCCAGGGTGGCCCGGTCGCGCAGGTCGCGAGCCGCGTCGGGGCCGCCCAGCGGAGTGCCCACGGCGTGCTCCAGGGTGACCAGACCGGCGATCTCCTTGGCGGTGGTCAACTGGGGCTCGATCCGGACCCCCTCGGCCTTCGGGTCGACCAGGAACACCCCGCCGTGACCCGCCACGTCCGCGGACACCAGGATCAGGTCGGCCACGGTCGCGACCGGCACCCCGGTCTTGACCCCGTCCAGGTGCCAGACCCCGTCCGTGCGCACCGCCTTGGTGGCGGGCGCGGCGCCGTCCCGACCGAACGGCTCGGCGAGCGCGTAGGTCAGGATCCGCGAGCCGTCCACGGCGCCCGGCAGCCAGGCCGCCTTCTGCTCGTCCGTACCCATCCGGTTCAGGATCGAGGCGGCGACCGCGATCGAGGGCCCGAACGGCACCGGCGCCAGCGTGCGGCCGATCTGCTCCAGGATCAGGCACTGCTCGAAGACGCCGTAGCCCGAGCCGCCGAACTCCTCGGGCAGCCCGATCCCGAGCAGGTTGGCCTTGGCCAGCTCCGCCCACAGGTCGCGGTCCAAGCGCGGCTCGCCGCCCTCCTCGACCCGCTTGTCCAGCGCGGTGAGCGCCTCGTGGGTGACCCGCTCGCCGAGGATCCGCCCCGCCAGGCCCACCAGGTCCTGCTGTTCTTCCGTGTAACCGAAGTCCATTTCACCTGTCCTTGTCAGCGTGGTGACGGCGGGTCAGCGGGGCGGTCGCGGCAGGCCGAGGCCCAGCATCGCGATCATGTCGCGCTGTACCTCGTTGGTGCCGCCGCCGAAGGTGAGGATGAGCGCGGTGCGGTGCATCTTCTCCAGTCGGCCGCGCAGCAGAGCACCGGGTGAGTCCTGCTGGAGGTAGGCGTCCTCGCCCATGCACTCCATCAGCAGCCGGTATGCCTCGGTGGCGAACTCGGTGCCGAAGATCTTGGTCGCCGAGGCGTCGGCGGGGCCGACCTTGGTGCCGTGGTCGACCGACCAGGCGATCTTCCAGTTGACCAGCTTGAGGAACTCGACCTTGGCGTGCACCCGGCCGAGGTTGGCCTGCACGTGCTCGCGGTCGATCACCCGGGAGCCGTCCGGCAGCACCGTCTGCTCGGCCCAGCGCCGGGTCTCGTGCAGCGCGAGCTGGATGCCCGCGGCCGAACACAGCGCCACCCGCTCGCGGTTGAGCTGGCCGGTGATCAGCTTCCAGCCGCCGTTGAGCTCGCCGACCATCGCGGAAGCGGGCACCCGGACGTTCTCGTAGAACGTCTGCGACGTGGTCTGGCCGCCCATCGTCTTGATCGGGGTCCAGGAGAAGCCCTCGGCGTTCGTGGGCACCAGGAACATGGTCAGGCCCTTGTGCCGCGGCGCGTCGGGGTCGGTGCGCGCGGCCAGCCAGACGTAGTCCGCGACGTGGATCAGCGAGGTCCACATCTTCTGGCCGTTGATGATCCAGTCGTCGCCGTCCCGAACCGCCTTGGTGGTCAGGGCGGCCAGGTCGGTGCCCGCGCCCGGCTCGGAGTAGCCGATCGAGAAGTGCATGTCGCCGGTGAGGATCTTGGGCAGGAAGAAGTCGCGCTGCTCCTGCGTGCCGTACTCCATCAACGTCGGGCCGACGGTGTTGATGGTCAGCAACGGCACCGCCGCGCCGGCCAGGGTGGCCTCGTCGGTGAAGATCAGCTGTTCCAGCATCGTGCGGTCCTGGCCGCCGTATTCCTTGGGCCAGCCGATGCCCAGCCAGCCGTCCTCGCCCATCTGCTTGATGACGCGGCAGTACGCGCCGTCCTTGCCCGTCAGGCTGGTCTCGCCCGCGGCCTGCTCGGCCCGGATCTCCGGGGTCATGATCCGCGCGAAGTACTCGCGCAGTTCCCGCCGCAGGTCCTCCTGCTCGGGTGTGTAGGTGATGTGCACGTGATCTCCCTGGTAGCCGTGGAAAGCACTGACAGCCGGTGGTCGATCGCCGGTTGCCGGGACGCGAAGCCGATCGCCGGGGCCGGCCCGGCGCGGGCGGGGCGCCGTCGGATCAGCCTCTGGGCAGGCCCAGGATGCGTTCGGCGACGACGTTGAGCTGGATCTCCCGGGTGCCGCCACCGAGCAGGACCGCCGGCAGCGAGAGGTAGGCGGTGAGCAGTTCGCCCCCGAGGTCGTCGTGATGGGTGCCGCCCGCGCCGATCCGGTCCAGGCGCGCGGTGACCACGGCCCGCTGGTGTTCGGTGACCGCGAGTTTGAGCACGCTGGAGGCCGCGCCCGGGTTGAGCCCGGACAACTGCTGCAGGGTCGAGCGCAGGGTCAACGCGCGCAGCGCGAAGTGCTCCGCCGCGAAGCCGCCCAGCCGGCTCGCCACCGCGGTGTCCGCCCACGCCGCGCCGGTCTCGCCGAGGTCGGCGAGCAGCTTGCCGAACGCCTGCATGCCCGGCCCGCCGGCGATCATCACCCGCTCGTTGGCGAGCGTGGTGCGGGCGATCCGCCAACCCGCGTGCACGTCGCCGACCACCTGGTCGTCGGCCACGAACACGTCGTCGAGATAGACCTCGTTGAACTCCGATTGACCGTTGGACTGCTTGAGCGGGCGCACGTCGATCCCGGGCGTGGCCATGTCCACGATGAAGTACGTGATGCCCTTGTGCTTGGGCGCGTCCGGGTCGGTGCGGGCCAGGCAGATGCCGAAGTGCGCTTCGTGCGCCTTGGAGTTCCACACCTTCTGGCCGTTCAGCCGCCAACCGCCGTCGACCTTGGTCGCCCGGGTGCTCAGCGACGCCAGGTCGGAGCCGGCGCCCGGCTCGCTGAAGAGCTGGCACCAGACGATGTCGCCGCGCAGCGTGGCCGGCACGTAGGCGTCGCGTTGTGCGTCGGTGCCGTGCGCCATGATCGTGGGCAGCGCGAACTCGCCGATGATCGTGCTCGGCGGGGTCAGCCCGATCCGGGCGAACTCCTGCTGGATGACCACCTGTTGGGCGGGGCTCGCGGCGATCCCGTAGGGCTTGGGGTAGTGCGGCGAGACGTAGCCGAGTTCGGCCAGGCGTCGCCGACGGGCGGGTTCGGCGAGGGCGTTCGCCTCGGTCAGGTGCGCGGCCACCTCGGTCCGGAAGGCGGCGATGGCGCCCTCGTCGAGTTCGAGGTCGAAGCGCCGGGTGGGGCCGCCGCCGACGCTCTCCAGCGCGGCCCGGCCGAGTTGTGCGGTCCACTCCCCCGACGGGCCCAGCCACTGGGCCAGGAAGACCGCGCGGCGCCAGTACAGGTGGATGTCGTGTTCCCAGGTGAAGCCGATGCCGCCGAGCATGGTGATGCAGTCCAGCGCGACCTCGCGGGCGAGCGGCAGACAGACCACGGCGGCCTCGGCGGCGGCCAGGCGCAGTTGCTCGTCGGCGTCCTCGGCGGTGTCGTCGGCGGCCCGGGCCGCGTCCCAGGCCGCGGCGGTGGCCAGTTCCAGCCGGGTGAACAAGGTGGCGGCCTTGTGCTTGATCGCCTGGAACGAGCCGACCGCGACGCCGAACTGCTCGCGGATCTTGACGTAGGCGAGCGCGGTCTCGAAGCACCAGCGGGCCACGCCGACCGCCTCGGCGGCGGCGAGCACGGCGGCCAGGTCGCGCACCCGGGCGGTAGTGATGCCGGTCAGCACCTGGGACGCGGTGATCTCCAGGTTGTGCGTGCGCACCCGGGCCACGCCGCGGGCGAGGTCGACCGGGTCCAACGGGGTGACCCGGATGGTCTCCTTGTTGTCGGGCTTGACCACGAACCAGATCTGCTCGTCCCGGCCGGGGTTGGTGTCGGTGCGCGCGCCGAGCAGCAGGTAGTCGGCGCCGACCGCGCCCAGGACCGGTTCGGCGATGCCGTTGATCTCCCAGCCGACCTGGGTCTGATGCGCGGTCAGGCCCGGCGCGACGGCGACCGCGCCGGTGACGCCCTCGGCGAATCGCGGCAGCAGGGCCTTGCCGACCTCGGGCGCGGCGTGCCGGGCCAGGACGGCGCCGGTCAGCACGGTGGACAGGTACGGGCCGGGCAGCAGGCCGCGGCCGGCCTCCTCGAGGGCGACGGCGAGTTCGAGGATGCCCGCGCCGGAGCCGCCGTGCTCCTCGGCGAGGTGGACGGCGGTCAGACCCTGGCCGACCAGGGCGTCCCAGCAGTCCGGGAGGGCGCCGGCGGACAGGTCGTCGGCGGCCCGGCGGGTGGCCTCGATCGAGGCGTGGCGAGCGACGAAACCGGCGACCGATTCCGCGAACGCCCGGTGCTCGGTGGCGAATCCGATCGGCACTGTGTACTCCCTCACCAATACTTGTCTCGATCAAGTAAGCGGACAGGCTACCTGACTGGATCCGGCGTCGCCAGATCCGCGTCCGGCCGGACCGGCTCACCGGCGTCCACACCCACGTGCGCATCGGCGTTCGCACCGCCTCCGCGCCCGGACGCCGCGCCACACACGCCGCACCCACCGCACCCGCCGCGCCCGTCGGCCCCTCGGCCGCCGTTCCGTCGCCCGGGTACGGACGCGCCGGTCAGCTCGGGCGCGTGGACGGCAGCCCGAGCTTGCGGTGGTCCCAGGAGACGACACGGTCCGGGACGACCTTGATCACCACGCGCTTGTTCAGCATCATCTCCACGGCCGGGCGCATCTCCTCGGTGTACGGCGCCGCGTAGCGGCCGAACACGCTCACCCCGAGCTCCCAGATCCGCTCCGGCTCCTCGACCACCTCGGCCTTGCCGACGATGGACACGCCGCGCAGTTCCTCGTAGTACTCGCCGGCCTCGACCAGGCACGTGATGGTCGGGTTGCGGCGCACGTTGAGCACCTTCTGCGCACGGGCCTTGCTCTCCAGGCCGACCTCGCCCTCGATGAAGCCGTACCACATGCCGACCGAGTGGATGCTGCCGTCGGCGTTGAGCGTGGACATGGTCATCGAGTGCCGCTCGGCCAGGAAGTCGGCGATCTCCTGCTCGGTCATCCGGACCCGGTCGCGCTGCTTGACGCCGTGTCCCATGTGCTCGCCCATGCCGAACCCCTTCGCTCTCGTTCATCCGGGATTTTTATTGCCTGGGTCAAACATTGCCACGCCGAGAGGATGATTGACAGACCGTCAGTTCCGGTCCGGGCCAACTCCCGAACCATGATTGACAGTGCGTCAGGTCCTGCCTAGCGTCGGCGCCATGACCCGAACCGACGACTCCGAGGTACCCGACTACCCGGCCCGACTCCGACTCGACGGACGCGGCGTGGTCGTGCTCGGCGCGGGCCAGGGCATCGGCCGGCAGACCGCGCACGCGCTCGCCCAGGCGGGCGCGCGGGTGTTCGCGGTGGACCGCGAGCCGGACCTGGCCAAGGACATCGCCGAGGAGGTCGACGGCCTCGCGTGGTCCGGCGACGCCACCTCGCGCGCGGACGTGACCCGGCTGTGGGCCGACGTCGGGGCACGGCTGGGCCGAGCCCACGCGATCGTCGACATCATCGGCATGAGCCGGTACGCCGACCTGCTCTCCACCACCGACGAGGACTGGACCTGGCACCAGGACATCGTGCTCCGGCACGCGCTGCTCGCGCTGCAACTGGGCGGCGCGCACCTGGCCGCGCACGGCGGCGGCGCGATCACCTTCGTCGCCTCGGTCTCCGGCCAGACCGGCGCCCCGATGCACGCGGCCTACGGCGCGGCCAAGGCGGGCCTGATCTCGCTGGTCCGCTCGGCCGCGGTGGAACTGGGCCCCCGCGGCGTCCGGGTCAACGCGGTCGCCCCCGGCGTGGTCTGGACCCCCCGCGTATCGGCCTACCTCGGCGAACCCGGCCGCGCCGCCAACGCCGCCAACGCCCCCCTGCGCGATGTGGCCCTGCCCGCCGACATCGCCGGCCCCCTCCTCTTCCTCACCGGCGACCTGTCCCGCTACATCAGCGGCCAGATCCTGACCGTGGACGGCGCGGTCGGCGCCAAGTTCCCCTACCCACTCCCGGACATGGAGACGGCCCCGCACTGACGACGGCGCACCGTTCTCGCTCCTTCGGGTGCACCAAGATCACGCTCAGGGCGACTTTGTGCTCGGGTTGCCCGAGGAGTACGAGCCCCCGAAGGACCCGCGGTGACCCAGGATCTGTATCTTGCGGACACCTCGGCGCTCGTCCGGTTCTACCGCAAGCAGACCAGCGAAGCATGGCACGAGCCATTCGCGGCCGGACGCGGCGGCTTGTGCGAACCGATCCGGCTCGAGTTTCTGCGTGGCGTGGGTGGATAACGCGGCATACGAAGCGCTCGATCGGTTCACCAGCGAGATGCTGCCCCACTTTCACGTACCGGATTCCGTATGGACGGAAGCCGCGGCGCTGCAACTCCGCCTCGGGGAGAAGTCACAACACGAATGCGCGAGTGTCGTGGATCTCGTGGTCGCGATCACGGCGGCCCGACACAACCTCGTAGTGCTGCACGCGGACCGCGACTTCGACGTCATCGCCGAGCTCACCGGGCAACCTGTCCGGCGCATCGACGCCCGTTGACGCTCACCTGAGAGGATGCCGAGGAGGCTGACGGCAGCAAGTGGAGCGAGGAGTACGCGGTGTCCGATGTACGGCGTGTAGGGGTGGTAGGGGCCGGGCTGATGGGGTCCGGGATCGTCGAGGTCTGTGCGAAGGCCGGGCTGGACGTGTTGGTGGCGGAGACCGGCAAGGCCGCGGCGGAGGCCGGGCAGGCTCGGGTGACCAAGTCGATCGATCGCGGGGTGAAGGCGGGCAAGCTCGCCGAGGCCGATCGGGACGCGGCGCTGGCCCGGATCACCTACACCACCGACCTGGGCGACTTCGCCGACCGGGACATGGTGATCGAGGCCGTGGCCGAGCTCGAAGAGGTCAAGACGCAGATCTTCGCCACGTTGGACAAGGTCGTGGTGCGCGAGGACGCGATCCTGGCGTCGAACACGTCCTCGATCCCGATCATGAAACTCGGCATGGCCACGGCCCGGCCGCAGCAGGTCGTCGGGATCCACTTCTTCAACCCGGTGCCGGTGCAGAAGCTGGTCGAGCTGGTGCCCTCGCTGCTCACCGACGAGCGCACCGCCGCCCGCGCGGAGGCGTTCGCGAGCGAGGTGCTGGGCAAGACGGTGATCCGCTCGCAGGACCGCGCCGGCTTCGTGGTCAACTCGCTGCTCGTGCCCTATCTGCTCTCCGCGATCCGGATGTTCGAGTCCGGTTTCGCGTCGGCGGAGGACATCGACAACGGCATGGTGCTCGGCTGCGCGCACCCGATGGGTCCGCTGCGGCTGACCGACCTGATCGGTCTGGACACGATCAAGGCGGTCGCGGACAGTCTCTACGACGAGTTCAAGGAGCAGCTCTACAGCTCGCCGCCGCTGCTGCTGCGCATGGTCGACGCGGGGCTGCTCGGCAAGAAGAGCGGGCGCGGCTTCTACCAGTACTGAGCCGGCACCCGGAACGCGCCTCGGGGCGGCCCCGCGTGGGGCCGCCCCGAGGCGCGTCGGCAGGTTACGGCGTGCGCGCCTCGACCTTGTCGATCCGTACCGGAGCGGAGACCGAACCCGGCTCCGCACCCGCCGCGGGCGTCTGCGGGTCGGCCTTGGCCACCACCACCGCCTGCGAGGTCTGCAGCGGGACCTCCTTGATCAGCAGTACCGCGATCAGCGCGAGCAGGCCGAACGGGGCCGCGAACAGGAAGATGTCGCCCACCGCGTGGCCGTACGAGGTCTCCACGATGCCGCGCGCCGGCTCCGGCAGGTGGTGCACGTTCGGGATGCCGGACCCGCCACCCGCACCGGACCGGAGCCCGGCGTCGGACAGGTAGCCGGTGACCTTGGTCGCCATCACCGCGCCCAGCGCCGAGACGCCGACCGCGCCGCCCAGGCTGCGGAAGAACGCGACGACCGAACTGGCCGCGCCCAACTGGTGGACCGGCACCGCGTTCTGCACCGCGAGCACCAGGTTCTGCTGGAGCGCGCCGACGCCCATACCCAGCAGGAACATGTACACGCCGAGCACCCACAGGTTGGTGTCCGCGCGGGCCGTGCTCATCAGGGCCAGGCCGATGGTCAGCGAGACGCCGCCCGCGACCAGGTAGCGCTTCCAGAAGCCGGTCGCGGTGATCAGCTTGCCGACCACGGTCGAGGCGATCACCAGGCCGCCGATCATCGGCAGCGTCATCAGGCCCGAGACGGTCGGCGACTTGCCGCGCGCGATCTGGAAGTACTGGCTGAGGAAGACCGACGAGCCCATCATCGCCAGGCCCACCGCGAGGCTGCCGAGCACCGCGAGCACGATGGTCCGCTCCTTGAACAACCACAGCGGGATGATCGGCTCGGCCGCCCGGCCCTCGACCCGAATCGCCAGGGCGATCAGCAGCAACGATCCGAGCACCATCGCCGCACTCTGCCAGGAGATCCAGTCGTAGTTCTTGCCCGCCAGCGAGACCCACACCAGGAGCACCGAGACGCCCGCGCTGATCAGCGTCGCGCCCAGGTAGTCGATGGTGACCTCACGCTTGACCACCGGGAGCTTGAGCGTCTTCTGCAGGATCACGATCGCGACCACCGCGAACGGCACGCCGACGTAGAAGCACCAGCGCCAGCCCAGCCACGGGGTGTCCACGATCACGCCGCCGATCAGCGGGCCGCCGACGGTGGCCAGCGCGAAGGTGGCGCCGAGGTAGCCGCTGTACCGGCCGCGCTCCCGCGGCGAGATCATCGCGGCCATGATCACCTGCGCGAGCGCGGTCAGGCCACCCACGCCGATGCCCTGGATCACCCGGCAGCCGATCAGCATGCTCGTGTTCTGCGAGAGGCCGGCCAGCGCCGAACCCGCGACGTAGATCACCAGCGCGAGCTGTACCAGCAGCTTCTTGCTGGTCAGGTCCGCGAGCTTGCCCCAGATCGGGGTGGTCGCGGTCATCGCGAGCAGCGTCGCGGTGACCACCCACGTGTAGGAGGTCTGGCTGCCGTGCAGATCGGAGATGATCCGCGGCAGCGCGTTGGACACGATCGTGGACGACAGGATCGCCACGAACATGCCCAGCAGCAGCCCGGACAGCGCCTCCATGATCTGCCGGTGCGACATCGGTTCCGCCGACACCTCCGCGGCCGGTGCGTTGCTCATGCCTTCCCCTTTTACCTCTCGGATCCTCTGCGCCCGGACGCGGCTTCCCCACCCCCGACACTCGTTGCTTGTTACAACCATAGCGTGCTTTGTTGCTGCAAGCAACTTTCAAGAGATGGTCAAGTCGGCGCGCCTGTCCGTGATCACTCCGTCACGCAAATAGCATCGAGGTATGGCGAAAACCCCTCGGCCCGGCGGCGCGGGCGGCAACATCGGCGGCGTGTCCTACCGCACGATCGGCATCGCCGCGGTCGTCGTCCTGGCCGTCTGGTTCGTGCTGGCCAACACCGCCTCGGCGACGATCCGGTTCTGGATCCCCACGCTGGCCGCACCGATGTGGATCGTCCTGGGCGGCACGTTCGGGGCGGGCGTGCTGACCGGGTGGTGGGTGAGGGGAAACCGCGGCTGAACGGCCGGATATCCTGGCCGCATGCTTCGCTCCAGGCCGCGCCCCGCCGTGTCCGTGGCGAGCCTGGTGACCGCCGGTCTGCTCCTGGCCGGCTGCGCGAGTCCCGGTTCGCCGACCGCCGAGCCCTCCGCGGGCACTCCCACCGGATCGGAGACCCAGCCCGTCGGCGACACCGTGTGCGCCGGCCTCCTGCCGACCTCGTCGGTGACCACGCTGCTGCCCGCGGAACCCGCCTTCACGAGCGAGGACCAGCCGCCGCTGGAGCACTATCCGGTACTGCGCTGCCGAGTCTCGGCCGGCGACCGGGCCTTCGTCGGCTCGGCGTACCTGTTCAACATGGCGGGCGCCGAACGTGTGCAGTTGCCGGGGCTGACCACGACCGGGTCGGCGCCGCTGGGCGACAAGGACCACGATCTGTACGGCATGGCCGGTGCGGACGACGCGTGGCTGGTACAGAACTGCAAGGTGCAGAACGTCGAGGGCCCGGTACCGATGCTGGTGCGCGCCCGCACCATCGGACCCGCCGGCGCGCCGAACACGCCCGACCAGCGGCAGCAGTTGGCCGACCTGGCCGTCGAACTCGCCAACGGCGTGGCCAAGGTGGCCGGGTGCGGCTCCGAGCCGACCCCGCGACCCGGCGAGATCAAGCCTGCGAACGATCCGAAGCCGATCACCGACGCGCGCGTGTGCGGCATGCTCGACCCCGCCGCACTCGGCCCGCAGGCGGCCGGTGAGCAGCGTGCGCGCTGGACCGCGGCCGCGACCCCCGAAGGCCCCGGCGCGATCCAGGGCTGCGACCTGTTCCTGGACGGCACGCGCGTGTTGTCCTTCGCCATCGTGCACGGCTACCTCGCCCCCGGCGCCGAGGTCCCGGGCGAACGCGCCATCCTGTCCGAGCGGTTGCCCACCGGTGGCGTCCCCAACGACGCCCAGCTCGCGGGCACCGTCGAGGGCAAGGTGCTCGGCAGGTGCGACGGCCACACCGTCGCCTACCAACTCAGTCGGCACAACGGCGAGGACCCTCCCGGCCTGACCCTGGGTCAGCCCACCGAGACCTTCTTCAAGTCCTTCGCCAACGGGGCCTCCCAGTGGGGCTTCAAGTGCGAACCGATCGCCCCCGACGCCGATTGGCAGATCCGCCGCTGACCCCTGGCACTCCACTGTGCCCGGGAGCCCGGCGAGACGCCCACGACATGCCCCGACCCGATCCGGGCGGATCCCACCACCGGCCCACCACCGGCCCACCGCCGGTTCTCCCGCCGCGCCCATCCGGGCACGCCGCGCGGCCGACACGACGCGAAAGACGAAGAGGGTGCCGCACGATATTCGCGCGGCACCCTCTTCGCGGGTCACCCGATCGCGTCGGCCGATCACCTCGACCGATCACTCGGCTGATCGATCGCCTCTGCTGATCGCGTCACCCACGTGAGCGACGAACCGTCAGCTCACACCCCCCGGTTCCCGAGTGGCGGCCGGCAGCGACTGGGGCTGCGCGCCCTTGTCCTGCCCACCGTCCTTGTCCTGCTTCGGCTGCTCCCCGCCCGCGGCCGGAAGCCCGCCGAGGAACTTCTGCTCGACGTCCGGGTTCTCCTTCAGGTAGGCCTTGACCCCCTCGGCGGCGGCGTTCGGCTTGCCCTCGAAGTCGACGAAGACCTTCTTCTCCAGCGGCCCGAGTACCGAGTCGTCCAGTTTGAGGTTCTTCACCCAGGTGTTCAGCTCCGGGAAGTCCTTCGCGAAGCCCTTGCGACCGATCGAGCTGATCCAACCCGGCGCGCCGTAGGACTGCTTCGGGTCGGCCAGCGGCTTGATGTCGTACTTCGTGTACGCCCAGTGCGGACGCCACATCGTCACCACGATCGGCTTGCCCGCCGCCATCTCCCGGTCCAGTTCGGCGATCATCGCGGGCGTGCTGCTCTTGACCAGGTCGAAGTCGAGCCCGTACTCCGGGATCAGCTTCTTCTCGGTCAGGTCCATGATGTTCGCGCCCGGCTCGATGCCGACGATCCGACCGCCGAACTCCTTCTCGTGTCCCTTGAGTTCCTCGACCGAGTTGTACGGAAGGTTCTTCGGGATCGCGAGCTGCACATCGACGTTGTTGTACCACTGCCCGATCTCCTCGAGCTTGGACCCGTATTCGTCCATGTACTTCTTGTGCAGCGTGGGCAGCCACGCGTCCAGGAACAGGTCGATGTCGCCGCGCGCGATGCCCTGGAACATCGGGCCGACGTCGAGCTGCTTGAGCGTGACGTCGTAGCCGCGCTTCTCCAACAACTGCTTGTACATGTTGGTGACCACGACGTCCTCCTCCCACGGGATCCAGCCGATCGTGATCTTCTTCCGACCGCTGTCCGAGGTGCCCAGCCCGAAGCCGCCCAGCAGCCCCGCCACCAGCGCGACCGCGACCACGCCGCCGACCGCGGCGACCGGGCGCGGACGCCAGTCCAGCAGCCACTTGGGCGTGAAGCCCTCGGTGCTGCGCACGGTCGCGGCGCGCTTGGCCCGGGCCTCGACCCGCTGCCCTGCGGCGTTGACCGTACGGTCGAGGTAGATCGCGAGCACGACCACCGCGACGCCGGCCTCGACCCCCAGGCCCACGTTGTTGTTCGACAGCGCGCCGAACACCTCGCTGCCCAGGCCGCCGGCGCCGACGATGCCGGCGGTGACCACCATCGACAGCGACAACATGATGACCTGGTTGACGCCGGCCATGATGGTCGGCAGCGCGAGCGGGAACTGGATGTCCTTGAGGATCTTCCACTCGCTGGTGCCGAACGCCTCACCGGCCTCGACCATCTCCGCGTCCACGCTGCGGATGCCGAGCTCGGTCATCCGCACACCCGGCGGCAGCGCGAAGACCACGGTGGCCACGGCGCCCGGTACCTCACCGATACCGAAGAACGTGATCGCCGGGATCAGGTACACGAAGGCCGGCATCGTCTGCATGAAGTCCAGCACCGGCTTGACCACGGTGCCCACGGCCCGGCTGCGCGCGGTCAGGATGCCCAGCGGGATCGCGATCAGCAGCGCGACCGCCGCCGAGACCAGCACCAGGGCGAGCGTGGACATCGCCGGCTGCCACATGTCCAGGCTGTCGATCAGCAGGAATCCGACCGCCGCCGGCAGCCCCAACACCGGACCGCGCACGGCCCAGCCGATCGCCGCGAACAACACGACCACGGCCGGCAGCGGCGAGTCCGTCAGCCAGTCGGCGAGATGGGTGATCGCGCCGCCCACCACGCTCTGGATGAAGTCGAACAACCACGAGAAGTGGTCGCGCATGAAGTCGACCAGGCTCTCCGCCCAGTCGCCCACGTGAATCCTAGGCATTGTCACGCACCTCGCCCTCGCCCACGACCGGCTCGCCGGCCGGCGCCGGAACGAGCGAAGCGGTCGGGGCGGACCGCTCCGGCACACCCGCCGTGCCCGTCGGCAGCAACTTCTCCGCCGGGCCCGCGGGCACCAGCATCTTGACGCTGCCGGTGTCGGTCACACCGAGCGTGCCCCCCTCGGCACCGCCCGATCCGCTCGGCGCGGCGTTGCCGAGCGCGGCCAACAGGCTCACCCGGGGGATCACCCCGACCAGCCGCATCGCCTCGTCCACCACCGCGAGCGGCAACCTGCTCTCCGCACACGGCGTGAACAGCTCGGCGACCGGCGTCTGCGGGGTCACCGTCACCACGTCCAGCGAGGGATCGGGCTGGATGCTGCGATCGCCGGTACGCGCGGCCTCGGTAACCGCCGCGTCGGTGACCGCACCGAGCAGCCGGCGGCCGTTCTCCCGGGTGTCCACCACGAACGCGGCCGTGGTCTGCGCCTCGCGCATCGTGCGCATCGCGACCCGGGGCCCCTCGCCACAGGTCACCGTGGCGCGCGAGTCCTCCATGATCGAGCCGGCGGTCAGCACTCGGGTGCGGTCCACGTCGGCGACGAAGGACGCCACGTAGTCGTTGGCCGGGTCGGTCAGGATGTCCTCGGCGGTGCCGATCTGGACCACCCGGCCGTCGCGCATCACCGCGATCCGGTCGCCCAGGCGCATCGCCTCGTTGAGGTCGTGCGTGATGAACACGATGGTCTTGTGCAGCTTCTCCTGGAGTTCCAGGAGCTGGTCCTGCATCTCCCGGCGGATCAGCGGGTCGAGCGCGCTGAACGACTCGTCCATCAGCAGGATGTCGGCGTCCGTGGCAAGTGCCCGGGCCAAACCGACCCGCTGCTGCATGCCGCCGGACAACTCGCCCGGCGCGGACTCCTCCCAACCGGCGAGGCCGACCAGGGCCAATGCCTCACGGGCACGCCGATCCCGCTCGGCCGCCGGCACACCCTGCACGGACAAGCCGTAGCCGGCGTTCTCCAGCACCGTGCGGTGCGGGAACAGCGCGAAGTGCTGGAAGACCATGCTGACGCGCCGGGCGCGCACGTCGCGCAACTCCTTGGCGGGTAGCGAGGTCAAATCCCGGTCGTCGATGTAGACGGCGCCGGCGGTGGCGTCCAGGAGACCGTTGAGCATCCGCAGCAGGGTCGACTTGCCCGAACCGGACAGGCCCATCACCACGAATATCTCGCCCTCGGCGACCTCGAACGAAACGTCGATCACGGCCGGGGTGGCATTGCTCTTGCGTACATCGTCACGGCTTTCGCCGGCACGGAGCCGTTTGACCGCGTCGTCGGCACGTCGGCCGAAAATCTTGTACAGGCCTTCGGCCTTGAGTCTGGACACGCATACCTCGTCATTAGGGCCGCGGAAAACGGAACCGTTGACTTCGGTTCCGGGCCGGAGCACCGCCGTGATGAGGGCGCCGGCGCCGCGGGCTGTGGATGCGGGAGTACGGCCGCCGCAAAAACGTCACGGCAGCGGCGCACGTCCGGGGTCGAACGCCTTTTTCGAGGGCAGGCCCGAAAAAGTTGCATCCCGCATTTGTTACCGGGCGTGACTTGCCCGACTGATTCGGATGAGAAACATATGGAGATTCTCATCTCATGAAAGCGTTCGCATATGTCCGAATTGATTCACTGATCACCCGATCCGAACACGGCCTTTCGACCGCGATCGCCCGGTGATCATGACGTGATCACATCGACATACTCGTACCTCTCGGTCATCGAACGCGTACCCGACGCCGAAACGTCGACGTCCACCGTCGCACACGGGCGTGCACTCCGGCGCCGTCCCCCGAATGGCCGTGGCGTGGCCGGGGCGCACATGCCCCATAGGGGTGACGTTACCGCGTTCTCCAGGTGACACAACGTCACCAGGCGGTAACGTCCCGGCGCGAGAACGCAGACGGCGATCCCCCACTGTCGCACGCACCCCTACCGATGGAGCCTTCCGTGTCACGCTTGCTCGACGTCAGCCCCGAGGTCCGCGCCGAGATCGGCGACGACGAGGCCGCCCGCTTGGTGGCCGGGGAGACCGGTCCCCAGACCTACGCCTGTGCCTCCTGCCGCGGCGAGGGCGACACCACTTCCGTGGAGACCAGCGCGCTGTTGTACCTGGCCGAGGAGACGGCCGTGCTCGCGTTCGCGCACACGCGCTGCATCCCCTCGCAGGTGATCCCGGTCTCCGAGGCGGCGGTCGAGCCACTGCTCGCGGCGCAGGCCAACCCCGGCCTTGCCGTGCAGACGGTGGTGCCGGGTGGTCCGGTGCCGATCTCGATCACCGGCAGCATGGTGGTGTGCGCGGGCGTGACGTACGCGGCGTTGGTGGTCGAGCCGGGTGCGGCCGTGGCCCGTCCCGGCACTCCCGGTGCGCAGGACGAGTTCCTGTCGCTGCTCGGCGAACGCGGGTTCGCGCCGATCGCCACCCCGGACGAGACGCTGCCGCCGCTGCTCGGCGGGTGGTCCGTGCAGATGACCGATGGCTACCTGACCGCGGTGCTGTTCCCGGGCGCGGGCGGACGGACCGAGGCGTGGTGGCAGGCGCAGACCCCGGCGGAGGTGCCCGAGGCGTGGCTGAACGCGGCCAAGACGCACGGCGTGGTACTGCTGTTCGCCGCCCCGGTCGGCACGATCGGCATCCACACCGGCAACGACGAACTGGCCGCCGCACTCAGCGAAGCGGGCCGGCGCAACCTGCTGGCCGCCGGATCGGTACCGGTCAGCGGCATCTGAACGAGCGTCGCCGCCTCGACCCGGCGGCGCGGTCGGGCGGGCATCATGGGTACGCGCGGGAGGCGGCCGATTCCGGGTCGCCTCCCATGCTCCGATAGCGTGCTGCGCCTATGGAGCACTACGACGCGGCCTACGGCGACGAACTGGTTTCCCACGACCGGCGGCACATCTGGCACCCGTACGCGAGCACCGACGGCAGCGCGCCGCTGTTCCCCGTGGTCGGCGCCGAGGGGGTCCGGCTCCGGCTCGCCGACGGGCGCGAGCTGATCGACGGGATGTCCTCGTGGTGGGCCGCGATCCACGGCTACAACCACCCGGTGCTCAACGCCGCCGCGCACGCGCAGGTGGACACGATGGCGCACGTCATGTTCGGCGGACTGACCCATCCCCCGGCGGTGCGACTCGCCCGCCGGCTGGTGGAGATCACTCCCGAACCGCTGAGCAGGGTCTTCTTCGCCGACTCCGGCTCGGTCGCGGTCGAGGTGGCGCTCAAGATGGCGCTGCAGTACCAGCGCGGACGCGGACGCCCCGAGCGCACCCGACTGCTCACCGTGCGCGGCGGCTACCACGGCGACACGTTCGGCGCGATGTCGGTGTGCGACCCGGTCGGCGGAATGCATCACCTGTTCTCCGAGGTGTTGCCGGCCCATCTGTTCGCACCGATCCCTCCCCCGGGCTTCGACACCGAGCTTTCCGCCGCGGACACCGCGGCGATCGAGGACCTGCTGGAGCAACACGGCTCGACGATCGCCGCGGTGATCCTGGAGCCGATCGTGCAGGGAGCGGGCGGGATGCGCTTCCACTCTCCCGCGTACCTGCGCCGGATCCGCGAACTGTGCAGCCGGCACGGGGTGTTGCTGATCGCGGACGAGATCGCCACCGGATTCGGTCGGACCGGTGAGCTGTTCGCCTGCGAACACGCGGGAATCGCACCGGACATCATGTGCCTGGGCAAGGCTCTCACCGGCGGCTATCTGACCATGGCCGCGACCCTGTGCACCGACGAGGTGGCCGACACCATCTCCCGCGGCGAGGGCGGCGCCTTCATGCACGGCCCCACCTTCATGGCCAACCCGCTCGCCGCGGCGATCGCGGGCGCGAGCGTGGACCTGCTCCTCTCCGGCCCCTGGCGCGAACGTGTCACCACCCTGTCCAAGGGCCTGCGCACCGGCCTGGCCCCGGCCCGCGACATCCCCGGCGTAGTCGACGTCCGCGTCCTGGGCGCCATCGGCGTCATCGAACTCGCCACCCCCGTGGACATGTCCACCATCCAGCCGGCCTTCGTCGAACAAGGCGTCTGGATCCGCCCCTTCGGCAAACTCGTCTACACGATGCCCCCCTACGTGATGTCCCCCGAAGACCTCACCACAGTCACCACCACCATGGTCGAGGTAGTCCGCACCCACACATAACCCCGCCCCATCCCCAGCACACCGGCACCCCCGCCCCTGTCCGCGTCGATCACCCGTCGCCCAAGTGCGATTCCCCCGGCGCGTCAACGCCCCCGACCCACCCCCACCCCACCCGCGCCGATCACCCGCCCCGGCGCGTCAGCGCCCCCGACCCCGGCCCACCCCAGCGATCGACGCGCGAAGCGCGGAGAGCGGCGGAGCCGCAAGCTCGGGCTTCGTGACCCGGAGCGAAGCGGAGGGACACGAAGCCCCGAGCGAGGCGCCGCCTTTTTTCTCGGAGGAGCGAAGCGGGGGAGAGAAAAAAGGTGGTGCCTCGCGAGCCGGCGACGAAGTCGCCCAAATAAACAGCAACCCCCAGCCCCTCGTCTCGTTGGACCCGGTGTGTTCAGCTTCGACGACTCCATCAGCAGCCGGTCCCTCGGCCACCCCGTAGTCGCCGTGGGCGCCCCCACGGCCCCCAGCCACGACGTCCTGACGCCGATCTACAACGCGCTGGAGACCGAGTGGCGGCGCATGTTCCGCGCCGTCCCGCACGAGCGCTCGAACGAGGACTACGCGGCGAGCCGCCCGTCCTACGGCGCGCCCGCCGCGCCCGCCGCGCCCGCCGCGATCAGCCACTCGTACGCGCAGGACCCGCCGTTCCCGAACTTCTCGCTGCCCGCCGAGGGCAACTTCGCCCTGCCCACCCAGGGCGGCTACACCACGTACGGCCGACACCGCGGCGCTTCCCTGGTACCCGCCCAACCTCCGCGCGTCCCCGCCCCGCACGGCCATCTGCCGCTCTGATGTGCCCGACCGGGCAGAGCCGGTGGGAAACGACGACGAGGGCCCGGACGCGATATCGCGTCCGGGCCCTCGTGATGTCCGCCGTGCCGTCCGAGATCAGCGGCCGGTCTTGTTCCGACCGCGCTTCTCCCTGACCTTCATCCGAATCTCGATCGGCGTGCCCGGGAAGCCGAACTCCTCGCGCAGCCGGCGTTCGATGAACCTGCGGTAGCCCGCCTCCAGGAAGCCGCTGGTGAACAGCACGAAGCGCGGCGGCTTGGTGCCCGCCTGGGTGCCGAACAGGATGCGCGGCTGCTTGCCGCCCCGGATCGGGTGCGGGTGGGAGGCCACCAGGGTGCCCAGGAACGCGTTGAGCTGGCCCGTGGGAATGCGCTTCTCCCAGCTCGCCAACGCGGTCTCGATGGCCGGGACCAGCTTCTCCATGTGCCGGCCGGTCAGCGCCGACACGTTCACCCGAGGCGCCCAGGTGACCTGGACCAGGTCCTGCTCGATCTCGCGTTCGAGGTAGTAGCGGCGCTCCTCGTCCATGAGGTCCCACTTGTTGTACGCGATCACGATCGCCCGACCGGCCTCGACCGCGAGCGAGATGATCCGGGTGTCCTGCTCGGTCAGCCGCTCGCTGGCGTCGATCAGGATCACCCCGACCTCGGCCTTCTCCAGCGCGGCCGTGGTGCGCAGCGACGCGTAGAAGTCGGCGCCCTGGGTCAGGTGCACACGGCGACGGATGCCCGCGGTGTCGATGAACTTCCAGGTCTTGCCGCCGAGCTGGATCAGTTCGTCGACCGGGTCGCGGGTGGTGCCCGCGACCTTGTCCACGACCACCCGGTTCTCGCCGGCGACCTTGTTCAGCATGCTCGACTTGCCCACGTTCGGGCGGCCGAGCAGCGCGACCCGGCGCGGGCCGCCCTCCATCACGCCGAAGCGCTGCGCGGGGGCCTCCGGCAGGATCGCCAGCGCGGCGTCGAGCAGGTCGCCGCTGCCTCGGCCGTGCACGGCCGAGACCGGCCAGGGCTGGCCCAGGCCGAGCGACCACAGCGCGGCGGCGTCCGCCTCCTGCGCCATGTTGTCGACCTTGTTGGCGGCCAGTACGACCGGCTTGCCGGACTTGCGCAGCACCCTGACGACGGCCTCGTCGCTGTCGGTGGGGCCGACGATCGCGTCGACCACGAACATCACCGCGTCCGCCGAGTCGATCGCGTACTCGGCCTGGACCGCGACCGACAGGTCGATCCCGACCACGTCGCGCTCCCAGCCTCCGGTGTCGACCACGGTGAAGCGTCGGCCGTTCCAGGTGGCCTCGTAGTACACGCGGTCGCGGGTCACCCCGGGGGTGTCCTCCACGACCGCCTCGCGGCGCCCGATGATCCGGTTGACCAGCGTGGACTTGCCCACGTTGGGTCGGCCGACGACCGCGAGCACCGGCAGGGGGCCGCCGGAGTCCTCGGCGTGCTCGCCTCGGTCGGGGCCGTCCCCTTCCAGGTCGACCCACTCGTCGGGGTCGTAGCCCGCCTCCCACGCCTCCGGGTCGAAGGCGCCCTCGGTCGTGGCGTCGGCGTGCTGCTCCATGGGGGTGTTCCTCGTTCGGGTAGCGGTACGGGTGAAGATCGTGGTCAGCCGGCGCGGCCGGTCATCCGCTCGGCCTCGCGCAGGTGCGCGGTGAGCCGTTCGACGATGCGGTCGGACGCGGCCTGGACGGCCTTGCGGGTGGCCCGGCGGTCGGCGTTCTCGACCGCCTCGAAGGGCTTGCCGTAGACCACGTCGATCCGGGAGCGCAGACCCGGCAATGCACCGATCGAGGATCCCCGCGCACCGGTGCCGAGGCAGGCCACCGGGACGATGGGTGCCCCGGAGCGCAATGCCAGATATGCAAGTCCATTGTGCACTGCCGAGAAGTCGGCCTGTCCCCGCGTGCCCTCCGGGAACACGCCGAGCGCGCCGCCACCGGCCAGTACGTCGAGCGAATCGGTGATCATCCGGCGGTCCGCGACGCCGCGCTGGACCGGGATGTGGCCGATCCCGCGCAGTATCGGGCCGAGCGCGCCGGTGAACATCTCGCGCTTGACCAGCACCTGGGTGGGCCGGGGCGCGAACGCGAAGAGCATCGGGCCGTCGACGAAGTTGGCGTGGTTGCCCGCCAGGATCACCGGTCCGGCCATCGGCACGTGCCACGCGCCGAGCGCGCGCACCCGCCAGAAACTGCGCAGCAGCGGCTCGCCGATGAAGTGCGCGGCTCCGGCGAGCGGGGGTTTCGAGGTGGTCCCGAGAGCCGCGGTCACCGCACGTGTTCCGCGACCAGGGCGAGCAGGTGGTCGACCACCTCTTCGCGGCCGAGTTCGGTGGTGTCCACCAGGATCGCGCCCTCGGCCATCCCCGCGGGGGCGACCGCGCGACCCGAGTCCAGCGCGTCGCGACGGGCCAGATCGGCCCGGGTCGCTTCGACGCTGGTGGCCTGTGTGCCGGTCAGTTCGGCGTTGCGGCGAGCGGCGCGGGCCGCCTCGGACGCGGTCAGGTAGACCTTGACCGCCGCGTCGGGCGCCACCACGCTCGCGATGTCGCGGCCCTCGACCACGATGCCGCCCGCGCCGATCGTGGCCCGCTGGAGCTCGACCAGGCGGGTACGTACCTGCGGCACGGCGCTGACCGCGCTGACCGCCTTGGTCACCTCGTCGGTGCGGATCGGGCCGGCCGCGTCCTTGCCGTCCACCGTGATGGTCGGCGCGTCGGGGGCGGTCCCGGAGACGATCTGCGGCTTGTCCGCGGCGGCGGCCACCGCGTCGGGGTCGTGCACGTCGACGCCGTTGAGGAGCATCCACCACGTCATCGCCCGGTACATCGCACCCGTGTCCAGGTAGCGCAGGCCCAGCCGGGCGGCGACCGCGCGCGAGACGCTGGACTTGCCGGACCCTGACGGACCGTCGATGGCGACCACCGCGGTCGCGAGCGGTGTACGGGCTTCCACGGTCGCCGACCTTTCACTTGTTGCCGGCACGGGGGCCGTCACGGGTATTGCCGAACCGGGCGGCGCAGTCGATGCCGCGGGGCGATAGGACACCGCCCGAGGGTACCGTCACGGATAGCCTTGATCGGTTGCCCCATTATTCCGTCACCCGCCCCTTGGAGTTCCCGTCGTGCGTACCGCCGCCGTGGTCGGCACCGGACTGATCGGCACATCCGTCGCACTCGCGCTGGCCTCGCGGGGGGTCACCGTGTATCTCCGGGATCGGGACAGCACCGCGGTGCGCACGGCGGCGGCGATGGGCGCGGGCCAGGAGGCGACACCGCCGGAGCCGGTGGACCTGGCCGTGCTCGCGGTGCCGCCGGCGCGGATCGCCGAGACGCTGCGCCAGGTGCAGTCGGAAGGGCTCGCGCTCGGGTACACCGACGTGGCCAGCGTCAAGGAGCAGCCGCTGCGCGAAATAATGGATCTGAGCTGCGACCTCACCCGGTACATCGGCGGGCATCCGCTGGCCGGGCGCGAGCGCTCGGGGCCGCTGGCCGCGCGGGCCGACCTGTTCGAGGGCCGGCCGTGGGTGCTCACCCCCTCGCGCGAGACCGACACCGAGACGCTGAATCGGGCGCTGGAACTGGTGTCGCTGTGCCGGGCGGTGCCGGTGGTGATGGCGCCGCGCGATCACGACCACGCGGTCGCGCTGGTCTCGCACGCGCCGCACCTGGTGTCCGCGCTGATGGCCGCGCGCCTGGAGGACGCCCGGGACACCGACACCCGGCTCGCGGGCCAGGGCGTCCGGGACGTGACCCGGATCGCGGGTTCGGACCCGAGCCTGTGGGTCGACATCCTGGGCGCCAACGCGAACGCGGTCGCGGATGTGCTCGCCGGGTTGGCGAGCGACCTGGACACCGTGGTCGGCTCGCTGCGCGCGCTCGCCGCGGACGACGAGGCCAAGCGCGAGCTGGGTTCGCGCGGCGTCGCGGCGCTGCTGCGGCGCGGCAACGCCGGGCACGCGCGAATCCCGGGCAAGCACGGTGAGCCGGCCGCGCGATATGAGGCCGTCCCGGTGGTCGTCCCGGACCGGCCGGGCGAGCTGGCCCGGCTGTTCGCCGACGTGGGCCGGGCCGAGGTCAACATCGAGGACATCCGGATCGACCACGCGCAGGGCCGCCCGACCGGTCTGGTCGAGCTCCAGGTGGATCCGCAGCGGGTCGAGGCGCTCACGACGGCGCTGCGCGGCGGCGGCTGGACCGTACAGCGCTGAGCCGGTGGCACGCGCGACCGGGCCGCAGATCGGCCCGGTCCGCGCGCACCCGTGCCCGGTTCGCCCGACCGGTCGGCGCGACGACGAAACCGCGCGGTCACCGGCCGCGCGGTCACCCCATCGCGCGGCCGGCGGTCAGCGCGGCGGGTTCTGCTCCGCCCAGCGCCGGCCCAGCTCGGTGCGGAACTCCTCGCCCCACTGGGAGTTGAGCAGGATTTCCTCGATCAGCGGGTTCGGTGAGCGGTCCCGGCGGTCGGAGAGCACGCAGATCGCGATCTGGCGCAGCACGCCCTTGGTGTCGGTCTTGGGCGCGAGCACCACCACGAGCAGTTGCTCGAACAGCTTGCGGGTGCGTTTTTCGCCCGCGCCGGACGCGTCGAGGCGGTCGCCGAACTGCTCGGCGTCCAGCAGCGTCTCGCGCATCGCCAGCAGGTCGTCCGGGTTCCAGGCCTCCGGCGCGAGCTGCCGTCGGCGCTGTTCCAGCCGAGTGGTCAGCCGGTCCGCGAGCACCGGCAACACCCGTAGATCGGCGAGGCGCAGCGCGACCGCGAGCGTGACGATGTTGTCGATGCCGGCGACCTCGGTCTTGGCCGCGCCGCCGCCGAGCGCGCGCTCGCGCAGCGTGGGCTTGTCCGGAAGGCGCTTGACCGCGCGTCGTATCTTGTCCACCTCGGTGTCCGGGATGCCGTACCCGGCCCACATGCTCCACGGCGCGTTGCCGGCGCTCGCGGGCAGCGCGCCCGGTGCGGGCGGACTGCCCGCGCCGCCGGACTCGGGATCGGCCCCGGCCCCGGCATCCGCGTCGGTGTCCGGGTCGTCCTCGGCGAACGGCAGGGCGGGTATCGGCAGCTCGCCGCGCTCCTCCTCGAAACCCGGCCAGGGCCCGGTGAAGGCGTCCTCGATCTCCTCGAACACCGCGCCGTCGTCGGCGTACCAGGTCACGTCCGCGGCCTCGGCGGCCTCCGCCGGTTCCCCCGCACGCGCCGTCGCCGAAGACGGCGAGGACGGGGACGAGGCCGCGGACGAGGGAGCCGGCGCCTCGGCTCGCGCCGACACCGACGTCCGGACCGGCTCCGCCGCGTACGGGAAGGCCGGCTCCTCCTCGGCCGCCGACACAGTGACCACCCGCGGCTCGCGCTCGACCCGCTCGGCCGACGCGACCCGTTCGACCCGCTCGCCCCGTGCCGGGACCACCGCGGCCACCAGGGCGGGCTCGGGAACCGGCTCCGACGCGGCCTCGGCGACCTCCTCGGCCTGCGCCACGACCTCCGCGACCGGCGTTCGAGGGGCCGCACTCCACCGGCCCAGCCGGGTGCAGATCTCCCGGGAGCGCTCCTCGGCCCGCTCGTGCGGGAACCGGCGCAGGTCGCGCATGCCCTCCAGGAGCCGGTGGATTCCCGGCCAGTCGGTGTCGGTGTACCGGCTCACCAGCAGCGCCGCCGCGTGCGCGTGCACATCCGAACCCGCCTTGGGCTCTTCCCGGACCACCAGTCGATAGCGACCCGCCCACGGCTGCGCGTCCCGGGGCCGGCGCGGCAACACCACGAACCTCGGCTTGGCCGAGTGGTCCAGCGTCTCGAACGTGGAGAACGTGAAGGACACCGGCACCAGCCACAGCAGCAGGTCGGAGAGCCCCCACAACATCGGCACCGGGTCGATCCCGACGTCCCGCTGTTGGAACGAGAAGAACCGGCCCGGGTGGCGCAGCACGGCGGCGACCGCGACCTCCAGCAGATAGGCCTGCTCGCGGGCCCGCCCGCGCAGCCGTTCGGCGTGCGCGTCCAGCGCGCGTGCCACGAAGTCCGGTGCGAGCGGGGCCAGTCCGTAACCGCGCGGGATGTCCTCCAGGGCGGGTTCGCCCGCCCACACCGCGTCCTGGGTGAGCACCAGCGCGGCGTGCGGGCCCAGGTCGCGGCCCGGGTCGAGCAGGACCCGCGCGTTGTTCCCGTCGACCACGTACTCGCGCCGGATCACCGCGGCGCCCCGACCGGTGTGCACCAGCGCGACGCTGGTCACCGGCGCGCCGCGATCGTCCGCGTCGACCGCGACGTGCTCGCGCACCTCGTCGTGCCAGCCCGGGAGTTCGTCCCGGGACACGGAGGCCGCGATCGGCCCCAGGCCGCGCCCGCCGAGCAGGCTGTCCTCTTGGCGTCGGTAGACGATCTGCCGAAACCCGCCCGCGTCGGCGTCGGTCGGTGTGTCCTTCCCGCGCGGCTGCGCCGTCCGTACCGTCATGGCTGCGCTTCCGTCCTGTCCGGCGTGCTGTCGAGGTCCTCCAGGGCGAGCCGACCGTATTCGAGCAGGAACGACTCGCGATAGCGGGTGGATCGCAGCGCGCTCCACAGGGCCCGCCGATAGTCCTCCCACACCCGAAACGACGTACGAAGCCGCCAGACCGTGCCCGCGACGTCGGTACCGAAAGTGCCGAGTCTGCCGTGTGCGACGACGCGCTCGGTCATCTCCCACAACAACAGGCTCAGCGACTCGCGCGGCACGCCGCAGCCGTCGAGGGTCTTGATGTCCTCGTGCAGCCGAGCGAGCACCGTCGCGAAGGCGGCCTGGGTGTGCTTGTCCAGCCGGCGCCGCTCCTCGTGCGTGCGGTGCACGAGTTGGGCCAGGCGGTAGACCACCGGGGTCAGCAGCGGCGGCCCGGCGAGCAGCAGCGCGACCGCGAGCGTGTCCGGGTCGACCCGCTCCAGCGCCTCGCGGAACTCCCGCGTCTCGTGGCCGTTGGACCGAAAGATCTCGCCGGCGGCCAGTCCCAGCGCCTCGAAGCCGGACCGGGTCGCGTGCAACGCCTCCCAGGTCGGCCAGTCCATCGTGCCGCGCCCGGTCCGCCCGGAGTCGGCCGTCGGCAGCGCCGGGCGACTCTCGGATCCGCCCGACTCGGGCCGGGCGGGCACGAGTCGGTCCGGGCGGGGCGGTACGGGTACGGGCGGGCCGCCCGGCGGCGGGATCGACCGATCCGACTCGCGCCCGTCCCGCCGGTCCCGCTCACCGACCCTGGGTATGTGCCCCCCGTCGCCCCGGAACGTGTCCCACCCATTACGCCGAGCGCCCCACGCGTCGGGTTCGTCGAGCGGGACGTACCCGCTGTCCGGGTGCCGCCCGTTGCGCGCGTCCCGCTCGTCCCGCCCGTCCGGTTCATCGCTCTCGTACGACCGGTCCGACTCGTCCGACTCGTACGCGTCGTCGAACCCGTCCGACTCGTCGTCGGTGGCCCAGGTGTCCGTGTAGCCGGTCACCCCCGGATCGTCGGAGTACCCGGCCGCCGACCACCCCCGGCCCGGGTCGTCGGACCCGCTCGTCCCGGCCGCCGGATCCTCGCGGGGCGCCGGGTCGACCGCGCGCACCAGGCGCGTCGCGTCCGGTTCGAGGTCGCGCACCAGGTTGGCGCGGTCCAGGAACGACGCGCCGGGCCGGGCCGCCGCGTCGATCTTGACCAGCGTGCGCTGCACCTCCTCCCACGGACGGGTGCAGTACTGCTGGACCAGGATCCCGGCGGCGTCGCGGAACACGTCCCGCCCCGGCTGCGGTTCGGCGCGCGGGTCGATCCGCAGCCGGTTGGCCGGCTCGGGGGTGTTGGGCCAGCGCGGGACCAGCACGAAGCGCGGCTTGACCATCGCGTCGCTGGTCTCGTAGGTGGAGAAGGTCCATCGCCCGGGCGCCACCCACTGCGCCAGGTCGAACACGCCCCACAGCAGCGGCACGATGTCCGGGCCGACGTCGTCCAGGTGCAGGGTGAAGTGCCGCCGGTGGTCGCGCAGTACCGCCGCGAGCACGATCTCGACCAGTTCCGCGTGGTCGCGCGCGTGCCGGCGGATGTCCTCGTGCACGTCGGGGTCGAACGCGTCCGGGCGGATCGAGGCGCCGCGCATCGGCACGGTGTCCGGCACGTCGGCGAGCCGGACGTGCGATCCGGTCAGTCCACCGCCGTGCCGGCCGTGCAGCCACGCGATCGCCAGCATCGTGTGCGCCTGCACCCGCAGACCGGGGTCGAGCAGCACGTGGGCGTTGTTGCCGGGCCGGTTGGTGCCGTGGATCGCGGCCTCGCGCAGGATCAGCGCGTGCCGCTCCTCCAGCCGCACCCGGCACACGCTCCACTCGGGCGTCTCCGGCAGCGAACGGTCCATCGAGACATGGCTGTCCAGACCCCCGTGCCAGTCCCGCAGGCGGTCGAAGGTCAGCGAGGTGGCGACCGGACCCATGCCCTTGTGGCCGAGCAGGTTCCCGTAGCTCCAGCGATAGACGATCTGATCCAGCCGATCCGCCTCGTCCGCTCCGGTGTCCGATGCCATCTCACACCCCCACCCGCTCGCTGCCGGCCTGATCGAGCATGTCGCACATCGCGAGGATCGACACGACGGGTTCGAGAACCCGGCGCGGCCGGATGCCGCCGGGGAACCGGCCGTCCCGGTCGCGCGCGCCGGTGGCCGACACGAAGTGCATCGTGCAGCGCCGGAATTCCTCGAACGGGCTGAGCCAGGCCGCCGCGTCGTGGGCGTACAGGAACGAGTACACGTCCCGGCTCTCGGCGGCCACCCTGGCCGGGTCCACCACACCTGCGCGCGGCGCGTGCGAGCCCAGCCACGCGTCCACGGGCGGCTCGAAGCGGATCAGGTCGGACTTGGTCACCGCGACCGTGACCGGCTGGTCGAGCAGTTCCGCCCGACGCGGCAACCGGTCCATCACCGCCGCGAAGGTCCGGTCGCCGCGCCGGGTCCCCGGCATGTCCTCGGTCTCGCCGGTCAGTCGGCGCAGCTCCGGCAGGTCGACCGCGACCACCGGGTCCACCACGAACACGAACGCGTCGGCGGCGGCCAGGAATTGCATCTCCCGGCCGCCCCTGGCCAGGTCCTCGCCGCTGACGTCGAAGAACGCGATCGGTCGGCTCCGACCGCCCGAGCGCAGCAGCAGCGCGTCGGCGAACTGGACCAGGTTGCCCTGGTGGTTGACCGTGGTCGCGAGCATGTGGCCGCGCTGGAGCGGGTCGACCCGGTTGTGCAGGTAGTCCTGATGCTGGGCGGGGTCCACCGGCTGATGGGTGACCCCGTACGGGCGCAGCCCGCCCGCGTCGATCTCGGCGATCATCGCGGCGAGCAGGTGGGTCTTGCCGGAGAGGCCGTCCCCGATCAGGCCGACCACCAACGGCGGCTCGTGGATCAGGTAGTTGGTCGGCAGGAAGTGTTCGCGCTCCTCGTCCCCGGTGGGGTTGGGGCAGCGCATGAAGGTCGCGCGCATCCGGTCGTGCCGCTTGACCGGGTCGGTGACCGTGCTCAGGTCCACCCGTTCGTAGCGCAGTCGGTCGTCGCGTTCGTAGAGGTCGTTCTCGTCCCAGCGGACCAGGTCCAGGCAGTAGGGGCAGCGCACCACGGCTCGATTCGAGTCGACGGGGCCGGCGGTCGGAGCGGCCGTGGAGGAGGTCGCGGACGCGGTCGGCGTGGGCGGTGTACGGGGCATCTCGCGGGTGCCCTCGTGCGGCGGCTCGACCGGTTCCCCGGGTGAGCCGGGCGAATCCGGCGAGGTTCGGCGCGGTCGGGCGCGCGGTTCCGGGCGGGGGGCGAGCCCGTCGAGGCGGCTGCGGATCGCCTCCACGCGGGTCGCCTCGGGCAGCGTGTGCACCTCGGTGGGCGTGTTCAGGAGTCGGTGGAAGCCCGCCCACCCCTCTCCCACGTAGTGCTTCACCATCCGCCGGGCGAGTTCGCGGTGCGCGTCGAACGGCTCGCCGTTCCCGGTCAGGTCGACCCGTACCCGGGTCCCCGGCGCGGTCCCGGGCACGCGGGGCAGCGTGACGAAGCGCGGCGCGCCCTTGGGATCGGGGGCGGTGTCGTCGACCTCGAACGTGGAGAACGTCCACGGCCCCGGGAGCAGCGCGGTGAGCAGGTGTTGCAGACCCCACAGCAGCACGGTGGCGTCTTCGGCGGTGGCCGGCAGCAGGGCCATCCGGGCCCGGGGCCGGCGCAGCACCGCCGCGGTGAGCACCTCCAGTGGGTCGCCTAGCCGGCGGGCCCGCTCGTGCAGGTCCCCGGCGGCGATCTCGAAGGCCTCGGCCAGCCGCTCGTCGGCGAGCGGCTTGAGGCCGTAGCCGGGCGGGATCCGGTCCAGGTCGAGCGCGCCGGGTGCGCGGGTCGCCAGCGAGCCCCACGCGATGGCGTCGAACGGCGCGATGCTGTCCCGGGGGCCGACCAGGACGTGTGCGGAGTTGTTCAGCCGCTGGTGCGCGTCCGGGGCGAACTCGCGCCGGATCAGCGCTACGCCCAGCGGGGTGTCGAGCAGACACACGCTGGAGGCCGGGCAGGCGGGATCGCCGTAGTCCACCGTGACCGCCTCGGCCAGCCGGGTCCGGGTATGCCAGCCGAAGACCTCGTCGCGCCCCAGCGACGTGGCGACCGGGACCACGCCGCGACGCCCGAGCAGTCCGTCGGGGTCCCAGCGGTACACGATCTGATGCAACATCAGCCGACCTCACCTGCCGTCGCGTTCAACCGGGTTGGTTCTTTCCGAAGAGCCGGAACCGGCTCGGCCTGGGCTCGGCGGCCGGCGGGTTCGCGGGCTTGGGCGGGACCGACGGCGACCTGGGTCCGCCGGCGTCGGGCGGGTCGTGTCGCGGCGGCGGTTGGCCGGCCAACGGCATCCGTGTGCGCTTGCGTTCCAGGGCCGCCTCGTAGCCGCGTCGGCCCTCGGCGAGCGGGTCGTACTGGGCGTAGCCGCGCACGTAAGGGTCCGGCTCGGCCAGCCGGCGCAGCAGTTCCGCCGCGCCCGGCCGGCGCAGCGGGTCCTGCTCGAACACGCCTTGGAGCAGGTCGTACAACACGCCTTGGCTCTCCACGCCGACCGGGATCAGACCTTGGCGGACCGGGCGGCCGGTGGTGACGTGGTAGGCGACCTGGGCGGCCGACCACAGGTCGTCGCGCGGGTCGGCGGGTCCGGGACCGCGCAGCGGGCCCGGCGCGGCCCACAGAGCGGTGCCCAGGCTGCTGCGCGGTTCCCCGGCGAGCGCGGCGTGGCCGAAGTCGGCGACGTACAAACGGCGTTGCTCGCGCTGCCAGCGCACACTGGCGGGGGTCAGATCGCCGTGCACGACGCCGGCCGTCTCCAGGTGGCGCACGGTGCGAAAGAGCGCGCGGCGAAACGCCTCCTGTTCCTCGGTCAGCAGTTTGCCGACCACGTCCTCGGCGGGTGGGCAGGGCGCCGCCTCCAGCAGCACGAACGGCTCGACGCCGTCGAAGTCGTGCCCGGCCACCAGGGCGAGTTCGCGCGGGTAGCCGGCCGGTCCGAAGGTGCGCACGAGCCGGAGCAGCACCCGGATCTCGGTCTCCAGGGCGGCCTCGGCGCCGACCCGGCGGCGCGCGTCCAGCGGGCCCAGGCGCTTTTGTACGAACGTGCTGCCGTCCTCCACGTCGCGCACGTCGCGGACCCGGAAGGGCTCGCCGGGCCGGGTCGGCCGGTCGGGGCCGAACTCGACGCGGCGTTCCACCGAGCGGCCCTCCGGGTCGGTGTACCCGAGCTTCTCCTCCCGGGCCTCGCCCGCGCGCCCGGGCGCGCCCGGCCCGCTCACGACGCCCACCCGTCGTCGCGGCGTGCGCCCGGCTCGCCGAGGTCTTGGGTCGGCGCGCCGTCCGCGCTCTCCTCCCACATCCGCGCGTCGTCCACCGAGCCCGGCAGCAGCGGCATCAGGCGCAGGACACCGGCCATCCGGCCACCGCCGGTCCACACCAGTTCGTGCTCGATCAGGTGCCCGGAGCCGCGGTCGCGCAGTGCCTCGCGGACGGCCGGACGCACCCCGCGCGGTGCGAAACGCACGCTGCGAGTGTGCGATGGGGCGTGGTCGAGCAGCACCAGCTGGTCGGCCGCGCACAGTTGCAGCATGGATCGGTCCGCGGGTTGGCCGAGCAGTTCGGCGATGCGTTCGGCGTCGCCGCCGGCCGTGTCGCCCACGTGCGGGCGGTCCTGGGCCCGGCGCGCGAACGGCGGCGCGGCTTGGACGCCGTTGTGCGCGAGGTGGTCGGCGTAGGCACGCAGCACCGGTCGCAGTTCGGGTCGCGCGCCGCGCCGCGAGGCCTCCGCCGGGTCGCGTTCGAGCAGCGGCCACAGCGGTTCGAACGCGGCGTGCAGCCCGTCCACCAGGTCGGCGAGCACGGTGTCGTACAGGCTCGCGCCCGCGCTCGGCGGCGGGGCCGAGGGCGGCGCGGGGCGGCCGGGGGTCGGGTAGCCGGCGGTGCCGAACGCGGGCGCGCCCGGGTCGGGCCCCACCGGTTCGCCCGTCAGTTGCCGCTCGATCACCGCCGCGTCCTCGGCGAGCGTCTTGGCGCTCTCCTCCAGCAGCGCGGCCAGCACGGTCGCCCGGTCCACCGCCTCGCGCCGGGGACCGGCCAGCGCCCAGTCGTTCCACACCGTGCGCACCAGCAGCGCGTGCAGCGCGTGCAACGCCCGGGTGGCCGCGCCGAGCGCCAACGCGCGCTCCCAGCGCCGGACCCGCACCGTCCAGTCCACGCCGGGCAGCACCACGAGTACGGCCAGGCCGAGCACCAGCGCGAGCGGACCCACGCCGGTCGGTGGATCCCACGCCCGTCCGGCGAGCAGTCCGCAGACCGCGCCGACCAGGGCGACCAGGCCGGCCACGACGATCATCGGCAGCGCCTCGCCGGGCAGCGTCGCGCGGCCCGCGCGGTCGGGGCGGCGCACGGTGATCAGGGTCGACCCGAGCACCGCGAGCAGCACCGCCAGGCCCGCGCCGACCACCCCGAAGGCGGGCCACAGCGCGGTCAGGAACGAGCCGACCAGCGCGGCGCCGACCACCCCGACGTGCCCGGGGCCGAGCGGGAACGCGGCCGGGCGCAGGTAGTGCCCGAGGAAGGCGTCCGAGCAGGTCCGGTCCACCTCGTGGGCTCGCGAGGCACCCGCGCCCGGGGCGATCCGGTCGGCCAGCTCGCGCAGCCGCTCGGCCAGTCCGCGCAGGCCCTCGGGCCGGTCGAAGGCGGCGGCGGTGCGCTCGTACAGCGCGCCGGCCACCGAGGTCGCGCCCACGCCGGGCGGCTCCGGGATCAGCACGCCGACCTGGTCCAACCAGGCCCGCCCGTCCGCGTCCAGGCCGGCCGCGCCGCGGCCCACGGTCTGCCGGACCAGGTCGCGGTACTCGAGCAGCGCGGTCGCGGCGTCGGCGACCTGTTCGTGGATCGGGCGCCCGTCGTGACCCGCCGAGCCGTACAGCGCGAGCGGGCCGGCAAGCAGCGACAGGCGTCGTTGCGCGTGCCCCAGGCCCTGGTCGGCGTGTGCCCACCGGCCGCCGAGCGGGCTGTCCGCACGCACACATTCGCGGATGCCGCCGGCGGCGACCGGGCCCGGGCCCTGGTCGTCGGCGAGCGCGGCGAGCGGTTCGGGCCACGGCTCGTCCACGCCGCCCTCGGCGCCGGACAGTCGCTGTACCGCGCGGATCCGGGCCCGCTGTACCGCGTCGTCGCGGATGCGCTGGACGAACGCGGTCATCCCGGGCGCGGCGATCGAGCGGGGCATCTCGGTCACGCCGGCGAGCACGTGGTCGAACACCTCGGGCTGGGTGAGCACGTCCACCAGCGGCGCGAGGGCGTCCGCGTCGTCGGGGCTGAGCGTCACACCGGGCGCGCGGCCCGGTGCCCAGTCCGTGCCCCGGACGTCGCCGACCCACAGCGTGGCCGCGTCGCTGCCCGCGAGTTGGCCGGGGCGGCGCAGCACGATCGAGCCGTCCACGGGCGCGCCGACCGCGACGCACACGACCTTGCTGTACATGCCGGCGAAGATCCGCTCGTACGCCTGCCGGTGGGCGACCAGTTCCTCGACCGAGTCGAGCACGAGCACGCGGTCCGCGTCCACGTTGCGGGTGCCCGCGGGCACCCGGGTGCGGGCGTACGCGGTCTGCACGTCGGCGAACCGCCTGGCCGCCAGCACCGTGTCGTACTCGGTGCGCAGGTCGACGACGATCACCAACGGGCGCGGCACGCCCGGGTCGACGGAGTCGGTCACCAGCCACCCCCGGGCAGCTCGCGGTCGTCGTGCTCGTCGGGCAACCGCAGGGTCCCGTCCAGGCCGTCCAGGCGCACCGTGCGATCGTCGGGATCCGCGTCGTCGCGCCCGGTTCGCTCGCGCGGGTCGAACGGATCGCGCGGGTCACGGTCGCGATACGGGTCGTGCGCGTCGCCGGCGTGCCGGGGGTCCAGCGGCCCGCGGGCCTCGCGCGGCTCGCCCGGGTCGTACGGATCGTAGGGGTCGTACGGCTCGTGCCGGCCGCGCCGTTGCGGACCCGGCGGCCGCTCCGGGGCCTCGTGCCGGTCCCGGTCGCCCCGGTCCTGTCGACCCCGGTCGCGCGGCTCCGGCTTGTCCAGGCTCGGCCGCCCCAGGTCGCGGGTGTCGGGCAACTCGGGCGACTCGCTCGCGTCGTGCCACCGCTCGGGGCCCCTGGGCGCGCGCCCGTCGCGCCGATCCGGTTCGCCCGGGTCGCGCCCGTCCCGCCGTTCCCACTCCCGGCCGTCCCGACTCTGCGGCCGGTGCCCGTCACGCCACTCGCGCTCGGCGCGCTCGTCTCGTTCGTCCCGCTCGTCGCGCCTGCGGTCGCCCGCCCGCCGATCCCGCTCGAAGCCGCGCTCGTCCCGCGCGCGGCCCCACTCGTCCGGTGCCCGGTCGCGCTCGGCGCGGCCCCCGTCGTACCCGTACTCGTCGACCGGCCCCGAGTCGTCGTACTCCAACTCGCGCAGCGAGTTGCGGGTGGTGGCCTGGTGCGGGAAGGGCAGGTCGAGCGCGGCCGGCAGGGTGATCTCCCACAACCGCAGCAGCTCCTCCGCCCAGCCCCGGCTGCGCTCCGGCAGCCGATCGCGCAGCTCCTTGAGCACCTTGACCTGCCGCGGCGCCACCTCGTGCACGAAGTGCCGATACAGCGCCGAGGGTTCGCCCACGCGCGCGCCCAGCCCCTCCGGGTAGGTGAGCATCAACTGTTTGGCGAACTCCCGGCGTACCGAGGCGTCGTCGGTCAGCGTCCACTCCTCGTAGGCGCGCAGCAGGCTGCCCCACGAGGAGGCCCGATCGAACGGGCGCAGCGGCAGCCGCATCACGGTCGGCCCGTGCGGCAGCCGAATGTCGATCACCTCGGGCGAGGACCGGTCCCCGCGCCCCACCTCGACCTGCCCATTCCACATCGCGCACAGCAGCCGGTGCAGGATGTACACCCGGTGTCCCTCGGTGGTGGCCAGCCAGTCGTAGGTGAAGCCCAGCCGCTGGCGCCACTTGAGGAAGTCGACCGGGTCCTGCCGGTCCAGCGAGCGCGACCACTGGGCGAGCACCTGGCGCACCTCGGGCACCTCGGTCAGGCTCATCGCGCTGCGGAAGAGCACCACCACGATCGATTCCTGCTCGACCGCGCGGAACTCGATCTTGCGGGACGGCTCGTTGGGGATGTTCAACATGCGTTCCAGGTACTGCCGCACGTCCGAGTCGTGCGAGGTGCCCGGATGGGCGATCAGCACCTTGAGTTCGCCGCTGCCCTCGGGCGAGAAGCCGTTGGGCAACATGCCCGCGAGCTTTTGCACGAACTGTTCGAGGTCCTCCTCGCCCACCGCGACCCCGCGCCGGGTCGCCGCGCGCGTGAGCAGGTCGCGCACCGGCGGCAGCAGCGGCTGCGCGTTGAGCTCGCCCGCCTGCACGAACAGGGTCTTGACGTGCTGCTTGATCTGGTCGCGCACATAGGTGACGGCGGCCGGGCCGCCCTCGCGCTCCTCGCCCATCTCGTAGGCGCGCTGCCAGATGCTCGTGCCGAGCAGCTTGCCGACGATCTGCGCGGCGCCGGCCGTCTCGGGCAGCCGCTCGCGGTCCACGAAGCGGCGCAGCACCTGGCGGTAGAACGACTCCAGATTGCCCTGCGGCGGCAACAGGTAGGAGACCCCGGAGCGCTGGCGGTACAACTCCCGGGTGGCCCGGCCGAAGTTCGCCTCCTCCTGGTCGCGGTGGTCGTTGAAGGACTGCGCCAGGCCGTCCACGACGTGCCGCAGATAGACCATCTTGCGATCCCACACCTCGGCCTGACCGCCCCACTGGGCGTGCCAGTTGCGGCGTGAGCGCCATTCGAACCACTGCTGCTGCGCGTTCAGCGCGCGCTGCACCTCGGGGTCGCCCCACTTGGCCTTGACCACCCCGCCCGCGCGGTCCTTGATCGCCGGGATGTGCGGCGCGTTCACGGTGATCCCGGGCGGCGGCGTGGGTTCGGTGCTGCAGTGCGCGAGCAGGCCGGCCACTCCCGGCCGGTCCGCGTCGCTGTACAGCCTGCGGTCGCCGAAGAGCACCCGACGGGCCCGGAACAGGTCTCCGTCGGCGAGCAGTTGGCGGATGCCGCGGGCGTGGTTGAAGTCCTCGGCCAATTGCGCGGTGTGCGCCCGCAACTGGGCCTCCTGCTGGCGCAGCGCCTGTTCCATCGCCCGGGTACGCGCGTTGAGCGCCTGCATGATGCCCGCCGCGCCCTTGGCCGGCGACGGGTCGGCCACGTGCGGCGGCGCGCACAACCACAGTTCGCTCAGACCGGCCACCGACATGAACGACTTGATCTGCTCCAGGTTGGCCTCGGAGGACACCCGCACGTCCGAGGTCAGATCGCGCACCGCCTGGGCCAGCAGCCGGCCGGCGACGATGTCGGCGAGTTCGTCCACCGGCACGGTCATCGACGCGACCAGGCTCGTGGACACCCCGCAGGCGCCGATCCCGCTGGGCGCGGGCACCTCGCGGCGCACGCCCTCGTTGATGAAGCTGTCCGCGAAGGACTGGTACAGGTCGCCCTGGATGACCGCGTTCTCCAACTCGGCCCCGCCCGGGTTGAGGCCGGTGCCGATCAGCGACATCACCAGGGAGACCACCGAGCGGTGCAGGTCCTCGCGCTCGATCCCGCTGGTGCGGCTGAACAGGAAGCCGGTCTGGACGGTGCCCGCCTTGAGCCGGGTGGACTCCAGACCGGGGTAGCGCACGGCCAGATTGCCCGCCGGCGCGCCGAGTCCGGTGTCGAGTTCCTCCTGCGCGTACTGCCCGTTCTGGTCGTCGACCAATTGGAACAGGTCCAGCAGCGCCCGACCGGCGTTGAGCACCGCGGGCCGGCCGCCGCCGCGTTCCTCGTCGAACGCGGACGGCATCAGCACCAGAGGATAGATCTTGATCCCGTCGTAACCCTGCGAGAACGCCTCGCCGATCAGGTGCAGGTAATCGTAGAAGATCCCGCAACCGGTGCCGCCGGCGATCGAGAACGCGACGAACACGTCGCACGTGTTGCGGTTGTTCTGGCTGCCGCTGAGCGCCATCAGGTGGTCGTTGCCGTTGCTGATCAGGCCGACCGCGCGACGCAACGGGTCCATCGCGGGCGCGAGTCCGTGCCGGAAGGTCTCGAACAGCGCGGCGCGCCCGACGGTGGGCAACTGCCCCGCACCGCGCCGCAGCGGCGTCACGCGTGGCTCGCCCTCGCGGGCGGGCAGCCACGGGATGGTCTCCTCCGCCGCGTTGATCCGCAGCGAACGGGCCACCTCCGGATAGGTGTTCAGCGGCGGCACCAGTTGGGTGGTCAGATGCGCGTTGCGATCCGCGGCGGCCCGATGCGCGGGCGGTGCGGCCCGCAAGCGCTGGCGCTGCAACTCGTTCTCGTTGAGGTCGGCATAGACGAACTGGATGCAGTTGGGCAGTTGGTAGGGGGCCAGTTGGCCCCCGAGCCGCTGCATCAGGCCGGTGCCGTCGGCGCCGCACAGTTCCTCGCGCAGCCGTCGCTCGAGTTCGGCTCCGATCAGACATCCGGTGCCGCCCAGGCCCACGAACAGCATGGACTGGTGGATGGACATGCCCCTGCGGCCTTGCGCTGCCACGGGCCCTCCTCGAAAAGTGCGTGACGTGCGAGCTCGGGTGACTCGGATCCCGCGTCGGGGACCGGTGCCGCGGCCGGGAAGCGGTGAGCGTTCCCGGCCCGGGCACTAGCGCGGTGGTCCGTAGCCGAACGTGGTGTCGTCGGGGCCCGCACCGGGCCCGGGATCCGAGGCGGGTCCCGAACCGTACGGGCCGTACGGGTTGTACGGCTGGTCGGATCCGTAGGCGCCCTCGCCGTAGGGGCGCGGGGGCGCGGCCGTGGGCGCGGCGGAGCCGTAGGGGTTGTAGGGATCACCGGAGGCGGAGCCCTCGGTCGGCGACCCGCCCTGGACGCGGTCGTCCGTGCAGCCCAGCGCCAGCCCGGGTTCGATCTCGGTGGACCGGCCCATGTCCAGGTGCAGATGCGCGCCCAACGGGGTCTCCACGTCCAGGGTGCCCGTCGCCGCGGTCCGCCGCACGATCCACGAGGTTCCGGGTTCGTGCTGATACAGCGGGATCAGTTGGGGCGGGAAGCCGGTGGTGTCCAGCCGGAACCACATCGCCTCGGCCCGCTCGTCCAGCGGCCGGGTCTCCACGCCGATCGGCTGCCCGTCGCGGTACAGGCGCAGCGCGATCGGTCCGATCCGCCGCGCGCGTCCACGTCGCCTGGCGAGGTAGCCGAGCAGGCCGAGCAGCAGTGCGATCAGCACGACGGCCCCGATCACCATCCACAGGTATCGATCCCAGAAGCCGGGCGGCGGTTCGACGGTGACGGTGCGGGTGGTCTCGAAGAGCACCTTGTCGCCGTCGGTGGTGTCCAGCACCCGGACCCGGCCGGTGTGGTCGCCCTTGGCGATGTTCTTGCCGAAGGCGAGCTTGAAGCCGAACTCGTCGGAGCCGGCCGTCACCTTCTGCTCGGCCCCGGTGATCCGCACTCCGGTGTCGGCCGGGAAGTCGGCGACCACGCGCAGCGTGTGCGGCCTGGTGTCGTTCACCTTCCAGGACACCGTGCCCGCGACGCTGCCGCCGGGTTCGATCGTGGTGTCGCCCCAGCGGATCTCGGCCAGGGCCGAGGCCGGCCCGCCGCCGAGGGTGACCGCCTTGACCTCGCGGGTGCCGGAGACGCCCGGCGCGGTGATGGTGCCGGTGAAGCTGACCTGACCGGTGGTCCCGGCCGGAATCCGGTAGTCGCTGAAGAACTCGCCCTTGTCGCCGGCCCGGAGCGGGATGTCGGCCTTGAGCCCGGGACCCTCGATGTGCCCGGACACCACGACGCCCTTGAGCGCGGCCGGATCGGTCAGGTTCTTCTCCCGGGTCTGCAGGAAGACGCTGAACTTCACCGGCTCGCCTGCGGTCGGCTGGGGCGGGTTGAGTTGCACGTAGGACTTGACCACGCCCTGCCACAGCGCGGCCGCGCTGACCGGCCCGGACGCCCCGGCGGGCGCCTTGAGGTGGATCCGCCACTTGCCCGCGACGGGGTCGGTGACCCGCAGCGTCTCGGTCCGCGAGCCCTGCCCGCGGTGTTCGGTGCCGGGCGCGTTGTCGACCTGCTTGCCGTCCGGGTCGAAGAACGTGGTCTCGATGTGCTCGTTGGCCTTCTGCACCTGGATGACCACGTCGGTGGCGATCGCCGGGATCGTCACGTTCAGGTCGGCCTCGCCGTTGACGTCGGTCGAGTCGGTCTGGGTGACCCCGGCGCAGCGCGCGGTCCCGAAGGCCTTGCGCAGGGTTTGCACGACCTCGCCGGAGTCCTTGACCGTGATCGCCTTGGGCTTGTCCTCGGGGCGATTCGAGCAGATCGAGGGTGCGCCGCCGTCCGCGATCCGGTTCAGTTGGGCGGCGTCGATCCCGCTGCCGAAGCCCAGTGGCCAGATCTGTATGCCCGCGGCCTTCGCCTCGGTCAACGCGGTGGTCAGGGCCTTGTCGAGTTCGCCCGGGATCCGCGCGGCGTCGGTGCCGTAGCCCTCGCCGGGCGCGACCGCCATCGCGCCGTCGGTCAGCACGAACAGGACCTTGGGTTGGCCGGCGGGGGCCGAGCGCAGCATGCTCACGCCCTGCCTGATCGCGGCCGGGATGTCGGTGTTGTTGCCCTCCTGATCGGTGCGCGCGTGCAGCTTGTCCGCGCACGTGGCCACCGCCGGATCGGAAACCGCGGTCATCGGACAGACCACGTCCACCGGCGGCTTGACGCCGCTGCCGCTGCCGAAGCCGACCACCCCCACGCGCGATTCGGGCGAGAGCTCGCCGAGCGCGGCGAGCGCGGCGGCGTCCTTCTCCCGGTCCAGGTCGGGGCCCTTGAGGCTGCCGGACTCGTCGGCCAGGACCACGTACGAGATGGGCGCGACCTTGAGGCCGGGGTCACCCACCGCGGGGTCGGGGGGGGGGGGGGGGGGGGGGGGGGGGGGGGGGGGGGGGGGGGGGGGGAGGGGGGGGGGGGGGGGGGGGGGGGGGGGGGGGGGGGTTTTGG
>NZ_JBVHLU010000060.1:0-68934 GCF_055558835.1 Embleya sp. NPDC025285 | reverse complement strand
CCGCACCGGGCGAGGCTCACGGCACGTCGGTCGGCAGCGGCAGCTCGTCGACGACGGCAAACCCGCCGACCATTTCGAGCATCCGCAGCGTGAACGGGCGCAGGCACACCAGGCGCATGCGGGTTCCGCGGCGGCCGGCGTGCTCGCGTGCGCGTACGAGGGCGCCGACGGCGCGGACGTCGAGGAAGGTCACCTCGCGCAGGTCGACGTACACGTCGCCGGCGCGAACGCCCTCCAAACGCGCGAGTTCGTGCTCCACCGGGGAGATGTTGGCGATGTCGATCTCGCCGCACAGGGTCACCACGACCCCGGCGTCGAGGGTTTGGGTCGAGGCCGGCGACCGTTGGCCTCCGGCCCCGCACACGCCCCGCGAAACGCGGTGGCGCGCCCCCGTCGAGGCCGGCCGGGTCCGGCGGATCCGTCGTCGGCGTTCGCCGCACGCGCCGCTCACGTGCTCGGGCACAGCAGGCGCGGCAGGCGGACCTTCGGTACGCAGATCTCGCCCAGTTCCGGGTGTTCGACGACCTCGATACCGGATTCGGCACCGGCCATGTTGGGAAGGCAGATCTCCCCGAACTCCGGGTGCTCGACGATCTCGATGCCGACGGCGGCACGGGCCGCCGACGTCGCGTCGTCATCGGCGATCGTCGCCGGGGCCGCGGGTGGCGCCGGGTTGTCGTGGAAGCGATCCCAGTGGGCGGCGGTCCCGGGCTCGCCCTCGACGTGGTTGAACAGGATCAGGCAGCGCACGGCCCCGGCCTCCTCCGCGCCCGCGGCGTACTGCCACCAGAACACCGCGCCGTCGGGACGGCCCGCCAGGTACAGCAGGCAGGCGAACACGAAGGCGCCTGCGGGCATGGGGAGCTTCACGAAGTCCTCGAGGATCCCCCGGGTGGCGGGCCCGGAGACGACGCCGCGGCAGACGTGTTCCAGTGTCGCCGCGGCGCACAGCCGCGCGGCGTGGGCGTCGGCGAAGGCGGCCAACCGCGAGGGCCGTTCGCGGCGGTGCGCCGCGAGGTCGGCCAGGAGTTCGTCCTGGACGATGCGAGAGGTCAACCGCCGCATGGCCGCGTCGGTGTCGTGGGGAGCGAAGGCGCGGTCCATGACGCGACGGCGCTCCCGCAGCACCCGCTCGAGGGGACTCTGGCGGCTCATGTGTTCCCTTTCCGGGCGGCGATCCGTGTGGTCCGGGTGGGTTTCGGCATCCGGGGGCCCAGCGCGCGACGCAGCTCCTGGCGCGCGATGTGGATGTGGGTGCGGACGGTGGACGCGCTCACTCCCAGGAGTACGGAGACGTCCTGGAGGGGCAGCCGCATCTGCAGATGCAGCCGGACGCAGGCGCCTCTTCTCTCGGGCATGCCCTCGACGGCCCGATCGAGGAGGTCCAGGAGCTCGCCGTCGGGGACGCCGGCGTCGGGATCGTCGGGGGCGGCCATGGTGGAGACGAACTCCCGCGCGTCGGGGGCGGCGAAGTCGGTGGGGACCTCCCCGGCCCTCGCGCGGCGGCGCAGCAGATCGGCCGCGCGGCTCCTGGCGATCCGGTAGACGACCGCGTGTGGCATCTCCCGACCGCAGGCGTCCCAGCATCGATAAAGCTCGAACAACGCCTCGGACACCACGTCCTCGGCGTCGTGATCGGAACGCAGGAGCCGGCGTGCGTACCGCGTCAGGTGACGTTTGTTCGCGCCCCAGAACAGCACGAAGTCCTCGGGAGCACCGACGGGCGTCTCGTCCGGCCGGGGGCGGGCCCCCGGCGTCCGACGCGGCACCCGTCGCCGCCGGCGCCGGTCCACCAGCGTCGCGCCCAGCATCCGGAACGTGCGCTCGGCCCGAACGTCGGGGGCGATCAGCGTCCAGTCGTGGAACAGGTCCACCAGGACGTCGGTGACGACGTCGTCCGCCTCCGCGGCGCTCTCGCCGAACTCCAGGGCGTAGCGCGCGAGAAGCGGTTCCACCGTGCGGCAGAACGCCACATAGTCCTGCGGGAGGCGATTCGTCAGGTCGATCTCGACGGCCTGTTCGGGGTGATCGTTCACCGGCGACCGTTCCTCGCCGGCGTCCGCCACGACACGTCCCCCTCGCAGGGACCGCAAGATCGCCCGCACGCGATCACGTGCCCGCCCGAACACCCCACCGACCGGCCTATGACCCCCCACGCCCGCCTGCCACTCGACCCGAGCATGTCGCTCAACACACTTCCTCTCCTCTCCCGTCGTCCGATCGGCTCCCGCTCGCCGACGCGCCACACGAAAAGCGCCGCCGGGCACAGGCGCCCTCGCTCGGTACTTCGTTCAAGGACCCCCGTCTGTCAAAGTCGGTCACGCAAAATCTTCGGCCGATCACGCAATCGGCAACACGTTCTTGTTTCACCAGCCCGGATACGGGTGGAATACGAGCAATAGTCGAATTCGACCTCTCACAGGCCACGTTCACACCCCGATCGAACACCGAACGCACGAACCACTCCCCCTCACGACCGAATCGGACCGAAAACGCGTACAGTCGGAGTACATCCCACAAAAGTGGTCGGTCCACGACGGTGATCCGCTGCTCGGATGCGCGGATAGACGGCGCCGAGATCGCGTTCGTCCCGGGCGTGCATGTCGACGCCAGGGGCTGCGCCACCTGCCCCGACACCCGCAACTGCACCCAGAAGGGCCGGACACGACGGAATTGGTTGTTCTTCGCAGACGACGGTGGATCGCCCCGATTGACCCGCCCGTCCTGACGTGTGTGGCTCGGACGACCGCCGGCCGACAGTGCCGGAACCCGTTGGAGTACGGGCAGGTCCTGAACCCGATGGAGGTGCAGCGGGGCGACGCGGGATACGTCTACGCGTACATGGCCTTCGCTCCCAACCGCAAAGAGCAAGAGCGCTGGCTCGCCCACCACTGCGCCACCCACGACGGCGTCGATGTCACCCCGCCCGAGATCCGGCCGTTCCGACTCGCCACCGACGAGGCCCTTGTGCAGCAGTACCGCCACGACGCCCTGGTCGACTGAGGTCGGCCGCACCGACCCCGTATGAGGTCGGGTTCTTGAAAAAGCCCGTCCGTCGTCGACCGGTGCCGTGGGTGTGGTGCGGTCACGTCCAGATGCCGAGAGCGAGGATCACGAGGGTGGTGAGGGTCAGGATGAACAGGCCACCGCACCCGTCGCCGGAGCCGGCCCTCTTCCGCGACCGCCTCGATCCACTCGGTCGTTTACCGCTGGAGTGCTTGGCGCAGTAGCGCTCGCCGGGCCGGGCGTTGTTGCCGCAGCTCTTCCCGCCCCGGCTGCCCTTCGTCGACCTCGGGCAACTGCCCATGACCGTCCCCCTTCGACCGATGGTCACCCCATGTTGTCGAACCCTCGCGCGGCGTGCGGGACTTCGCCCAGACTGGACCATCGGGGTGGTCCGACGAAGGGGGAGGTCGGCATGGCTGGCGCATGGCGTGGCGATGGGGGCACCGGGCGATATCCGCGGCCGCCGGTCCCCTCGCCCGAGGGATCGTTGCCCGCGGTCAGGACCGACGGTGAGGTCACCGACCGGACGCCGGATCGCGGCGCGGTTCAAGAGGTTGCGCAGGTGCACGCGGCCGGGGTGTTGCCCACCGACCCGGCGGGGACCAATCGGGAGAGGTGCTGGGACCTGCTCGGTCCCAGGACGCGGGAGCGCCTGGAGGCGCAGGCCGGTGGGCGGTGGGCGTGGTGGGGCGAGCTGGACGAGGACGAGTACCCGGAAGTGTTCGTGTTCGGGCCGCTGGGCATGTGCCGGGCGGCATCCGTCGTGCGGGAGGGTCGACGCGTGTATCTGGTGGAGCGGGTGCGGTTCGAGCCCGACGCCCTGATACGGCGGTCCTTCCACCGGGACGCGCCGGACCCTCGGGGCAGGACATCCCGGTTCTTCCGACCCCGCCGTCCTGTTGGCGACACCCCGGTGCGGGATTCGTCGTCGACTCCGGCGGTGCCGGCCGATCTGGGCTTGGACGATCGGGACTCCGGTGTGTTGGGGAATCTGCCCGCGCGAGTGCAGGAGTTCCTCCAACAACCGTTCCTGGGCGAGGACCAGGGCGTGGTCGCCAAGTGGTACTACGCCGCCCGCGACGGGGAGACGGACCGCCAGACGTGGATCGTGTTCGCCCTGATGGGCGATCGCGACGTCACCGTCGCCTCCGGCGTGCGCACCGTGCCCCACCGGGTCCCGCTCGAGCGCGCCGGGTGGGAACTCGACTACTACCACGCGCCGGTACGCCGCCCCCGCCCCGCGCCCTGACCCGACGCGCGGTCGGCGACCCGCCCGGTGGGTGCCGAGGTTCGGGTGTCGGCGGTCTGTCGCTCGGGTCCGGTGGTGCGTCACGCTGGTGCGGGGAGCGGGGCGAGGGGGCCGTGATGGGTTCGGGCGGTACAGGGGCGACTTCTACTTCGAGGAGGTCGTCGGCGAGGGCGTGATCTGGCCCGCGTACACCGACGACGACGGCGTGGTGTTCCTCGACGTGGACGAGGACGTCGAGGTCGTCATCGACGGCGTGGTCCTAGGCGACGAGATCTACGACGCGTACATCGACGAGCGGGGCCGGCTCCGGCTGGACGAATGAAGCCGTCGACAGCCGGGTGCCCGGCAGGGAACGATGGCCGAGGGGCGGGCCGGTCGTGGGAGTTCAGTCTTCGTTCGACAGCAGTTCCCGGTACTGCGGGCAGTCGATCGCATGCCATTCGCGCACCACGACCTCGTCGCCAGCGACGATGACCTCTGCGTGCCACGGAAGACAGTCGTGGCAGGGCCAGATCTCGTACGGTGTGCCGTCCGCGGTCTCGGCCGGCAGGTCGATCGAGCCGACCGGAGCCGAGAACGTCGCGTTGCGTCGTTCGGATGCGTCTGCCATCGGACCAGTGTGCTGCCTGTCATCGGCGCTCGCGGCGCCGAGCGCCTGCACTCGTTGATCGCGGGCTACGCATCCAGCGAGGACTACGAGCACACCGCGATCGAAGCCGTCCGCCGCGACGACATCCCCAACATCACCGTGCCGCTGTACGTACAACCCCCACCGAGGGTGGGGCACGCTCCGCCGCTGTCCGCGGTCAGTTGAATCGGGATGCCGCCGAAGGCTCCCGGTGGCATCCCGGTTGGTAACTCCCGCTGCCGATCTCGTCGATGGGTTCCTGCAGCGGCCTGTGCTCGCTGCGGAACCCCGGGGCTGTTCCCCGTGGTGGCGGTGCCGTTCCAGGCGTGGCCTGGTCCTCGCTGCGAACATGCGGTCACGCCATTCACGGACTGACGATCGGGTGCACGAGTACGGCGGTCGAGCAGTGGGGGGACTGGCCGGGGCGTTGGACGGTCACCGAATGGATCAATGAAAGTACTCCGGGGGTTCGAGGTGGTGTCACTTTCGCCGCAGCAGTCGCAGCACGGCGGGTCAACCGATCACGGTCGGATCGCGAACCCGAGCGTTACCTCAGTCGCTGAAACGAACAGGCCTCCGCTCCTGCCCGATTCGTCGCCGATTCCGCCGCCGCTGCTCCATCGTCGTCGCCTACTCGACCGAACGTGGGCTCGCAAATCGCAAGCCTCGACCGGCGGCACACGACCCGGGTACGAACGGGGGTCCTGTGGGACGGCACGAACCGCCTGGGGGGATCGGGGGGCGGCGGAACGCCCCCCGATGGCGCGCCCCGCGTGCCATGGCGCCGGCAGGCGATACGGAACAGCGGCCGCCGCAGGCGCTGGTGAGCATGGACGGAACGGTCGCCGAGGACGGCGAGCCGGTCCGGTTGACGGCGTCGTGGCCGTTTCGAGGAACCTGGGTTGTCGGCCGAACGCGGAGGTTGCGTCGCGCCCGGGTCGGGTTCTTTGAGAGGCGAACCGGCGAATTCGGGGGCTGACCTGCGGCTTTGCGAAACGGTATGTCGTGACAGCTACGACATATCTCTGATGGATGTGTCGTGCTGGGCTTACATATCTCCGCGTGACTTAACCCTCATGGTTAACTCCCCGATTGTTGTGCCGACTTGCGGTGCGGACGGCCGCGCATCACTCGCCGGCGGCGAACGGTGACGGGCCGGCCGGCGCCGGCCGCGTGCGACACATCAGTCGGAGATGTGTCGGCCCTGGGCCGACACATCGCGACACGACTTAACGGCGGGGGGCAAGTTCCATAACCGCGGGGGTAAAGATCGCTATCGTCGCCGGGGTGAGATCCCTGGGAGGACCCGAGTGACCGAGCCTGCACGCCCGATCCCCGTATCACCGTCGAGGTCGCGGACGGATCCGTCCCCGTCGCCGGGCCCCGGTCAGCCGCCGCGGCGGGTGAGCCTGGGTCAGGCGATCACCGAGGCGATCGTCACGAAGGCCCCCCGGGTTCCCCGCTCGGTGGACCGGGTCTCGGTCGACCTGCACTACCGGTCCCCGCATCACATGCTGGGCGACGAGGGCTTCTCGTTGGTCAGCAACGACTACCTCGCGAACGTCCTGGCGAAATCCGTGGCCGCGAGGGTCGTCTCGCCGCGGCAGTGCGCGATCATGCTGTACATGATCGGACGGCAGCAGGAGTCGCTGGTCGGGATGAACCAGCAGGCGATCGCCGACGCGTTGGGCATCCCGCGGTCGACCGTGTCGACCGAGCTCACCGGCCTGAGCGCCCTGAACTGGGTGCGGAAGGTGAAGCGCGGGGTATACCAGGTGAATCCGTTGCTCGCCTACATGGGCAACGGGAACGCGCAGAGGGCCACGTTGGCGGATGCGCGGGCGCTGGCGTTGGCGTCGGGGTTCCCGGACGAGGTCTGCGTCCCGGAGATGCCGGCGCCGAGGAGCAGGAAGAAGGGGACGACGTGATGCTGTACTCGTCGACGGCGCTGTGGTCGATACTGCCCGACCTCGACCTCCCCCCGGCGGCCATGCGCGTCCTCGCCCGGCTCCAGTCCGTTCAGCAGCCCGGCGGGTCGATCCTCGAGAGCCAGGTCGACATGGCCGCAGCCCTCGGAATCAGCCAGGTCACCGTCTCCCGCAGCATGCGCACCCTGCGCGAATGCAATCTCGTCATCGGCGCTCGCGGCGCCAAGCGCCTGCACCCGTTGATCGCGGGCTACGCGTCCAGCGAGGACTACGAGCACGCCGCGATCGAGGCCGTCCGCCGCGACGACATCCCCGACATCACCGTGCCTTTGTACGTACAACCCCCGCCGAGGGTGGGGCACGCTCCGCCGCTGTCCGCGGTCAGTTGAATCGGGATGCCGCCGAAGGTTCCCGGTGGCACCCCGATTCAGGACCCGGGGCAATCCCTCGCACAGGCGGGATCGAGGGCTACTGCTTGTCCCGGGCCATGTGCATGGGTGCATCCCCGCGCAGCCGGGCCGGCTGTGCACTGCGGCCGGGTACGACCCATTCCCTCGGGTCGCCGTCGGGCCGCCCGGTTGATCCGGCGGCAAAGTCCTGGAATCCGGCAAGCCTGTTGCGGACCGAGTCGGCCACGTAGTCCTCAAGCGACGCGGCGAGCCCGAGCCCGATCAACGCCCGTACGCGTTCCACTGCTTCCGGGGACAGGCTGACCCGGACCTCGGCCCCACTGACACGAGTTGCTTCGATACTCATCCGACGGACGCTACAGCTGCCCACCGACACATCACGTGCACCGAGCCGCGTTCTCGGGGGCCGACGACCTCGTGGAAGCTCGGCGCGAGGCCGTCGGGCGGGTGCGTCACCGGGCGCACGGCGGCTCGTTGTGCGTGTGTGCGGCGACCGTCCCCCGTGGTCGGGGCTGTGCGTCCGGCGACCCATCCCCCGAGGTCGCCGGACGACCCCCTCCCCGGCCGGCCGGCCGGCGCGCGGAGTCGTGTCGCCGAAGGTGTCGTCGACCATGCTTATCTTGAGCCGTGAAAACCGGTGAGGCATGTGCCGTTTCTGGGACTTGCCTCACTCGTATCCGCTAGTTGTGAGGCAAGTTCGAGCAGACTTCTGACCCGCCTTCGGTATCGGGGGCGGGCCCGCGGTGGGTGTGGTCGTCGAGGGCTTCATGGAGGCTGAGCAGGATGCGCCGGTCGTGTTCTTCGGCGCGGGTGAGGACGTTCCGCTGGTGCACGTCCTCGACCAGGCCCTCGATGGCGGTATCCAGGCGGCGCGGAGCGCCCCAGGGCTGAGCGCTTCGACCTCGACCGCATGGTGCGGGTGGCGTGTCAGGTCCGGGGGAGGGGGAGGTGGGGCAGGTCGAGTCGGAGCAGGCGGTCGCGTCCGGACACGGTTCCCTCGTAGGTCAGTTCGTTCGGGTCCGTCACCGTCGCCCTTTCGAACCGGGCGTTGGCGGAGAACGTCGCCCTGTCGAACCAGGCGTCGGCGGAGAACGTCGCGCCGCGGAACCGGGCGTTTGCGCAGAACGCCGCGCTGTCGAACTGGGCGTTGGCGGAGAACGTCGCGCGGTCGAACTGGGCGTTGGCGGAGAACGTCGCCCTGTCGAACCAGGCGTCGGCGGAGAACGTCGCGCCGCGGAACCGGGCGTCGGCGGAGAACGTCGCGCCGTTCAACCGGGCGTCGGCGGAGAACGTCGCGCGGTCGAACTGGGCGTCGGCGGAGAACGTCGCGCTGCGGAACTGGGCCTCGGCGGAGAACGTCGCGCCGCGGAACTGGGCGTCGGCGGAGAACGTCGCGCCGTTCAACCGGGCGTCGGCGGAGAACGTCGCGCTGTCGAACTGGGCGTCGGCGGAGAACGTCGCGCCGTTGAACTGCGCAGTGCCGAGGTGTGGGCGGCCGGTGGTCGGGTCTCGGAGTGCGTGGAGGAGTTCGGTCAGCAGCAGGCCGTCGAAGGTAGTGCCGCGGTGGTCCACGTCGGAGCCGGGTGACAGGGCCGCGAGGTACGCGGCACGACTGCCCGGGTTGAGGTGCGCCAGGCACAGGGTGTGCCCGGCGACGTGCACACCCCGGCATCCCACCGGGTCGGCCGCACTCGCCCCCTCGGCACAGTGCGGCCACGACGGAGGTCTCGGTAACGGTGCGGGCGGCGACGTCATACCGCCGGAGACGATCACGCCCCAGGCAACGGTTTCGTCCTGTACCGACCTGCGGCAGCGGGGACGTCCAATGCAACCTCGGCCTATTCGAGCCGGACGCCCCCTCCCGCTCCGACGGTGCGGCAGCAGTTCGCACTCGACTCGCTGGCCGAGGTCTGGCTGATCCAACGCGGTCCGACTGCGGACACCGTCGCGCCCGGGGTTGCGTACAGCCTCCGCCTCATGGACGAGCTACCCGACCCGGCAACAGTCCCGACCGTGAAACCCCTGCCAACCCGCACTGACAACTTTCACAGCCAACCCACTGACACATAGCGGCCAAGCCCGCTGCCAAGTTCACTGTTGTCGGACGCGGAGAAAATGTCAGCGCGACGGTGAGGTTGTTGTCAGCGGGGTTGGTGGCGCTTCTCGTTGTCAGGGCGCGGGGGCGAACCGGTCGATCAGGTATCGCACCGCGCTGGTGAGGGCTTGGGCCCGGAAGTACGCTTCGCCCGCGTCCGTGGTGCCAGGGTGCGGGCCGTTGGTGTGCGTGATCTTCCAGAGGCCCCGGAGGTACATGCCCCCATCGTCCAGAGGAAGATGGCCTTGATCAATCAGGTACGTGATTGACGACCCGCCCACGCCCTGGGCGGTGGAACCGAATCCCTTCGAGTCCGCGAAGTGGGTCAGGGCGGCTTCGAACATCGCGCGCATCTGACCGTTGGCCGCGCGGTAGTTCTTCCTGATCAGGCAGTCGACGGCTTCCTCGTATGCCTCGGCCGCATTGGTCATGCTGAGCCGGTTGAAGTCGGCCTGCACGGCGGTGATGACTTCACTGAGGGGCGCGTGGGGTTCGTCCAATGGCAGAAGACGCACCTTCTTGAGGGATTCCCCACTGCCTGGACCAGGGGCCGTTGCATACTCGGCGACCAGGTCGAACCCACCCGCGCGGACCGCTTCCCGCAGCTTCCAGAAGGGGGTGTCCTCGATCACCTCCGGTTCCTTCGGGGCGAGCTTCTCACCGACGAGCCGTACGAACTCGTGCAGTTCGTCATGCGCGCGCTTTCGACGCGCAGCCTCGACGGTGTCCGTCACCAGTTCGCCCTTGCCGTAGGGGTTGTCCGGCATGTGGCCGTCCAGACCGGCCTTCATGAACAGGATCTTCAGATCGGGCTTGCTGAAGGCACCCACGGCGAGTTCGGCGGCTACCCCGACAGCGAGGGATGAGAGGTTCGGCATGCATCAAGGATGTCCTAATCGCCGACTGCGGGCGCGCTCTTGGCGGTTGTGGCCGCCACGGCCCGACTCGTCGACCGCGGCCCGACGGTCGACACGCTCGCGCCCGGCGTCGCGTACAGCCTCCGCCTTGTCGATGAGACACCCGATACATCGTCGGTGCCGACCGCAAGAACCTCGCCGACACCTACTGACACGAACTCTGCCGACGCACTGACAGGACTCCGCCGTTCGCACTGACATCTACTTGTCGTCCGACACTTTCGTGGCCGACGACACCGAACACCTGTCGGCCGTCGCGACAGTGACAGCGCTTCTCGCCACGACCAAATGTCAGCGAGTTCAGCGTTTGACGCGACCTCGGATCGCGAGGACGGCGAGGGCAAGGAGGACGGGTTCGAGGAGGCGGGACCCCATCTCGACGTAGGTGCCCGTGGTGGTCAGGTTTTGGCCGGAGGAGCGGAAGACCACGGAGTTCAGAACGACTCGGGTGGCCTTCTCGGCGCGTTTGCCGGTCAGTCGTTCCTGGGGTGAGCCGGTCAGCTCCGGGTCGGGGGTGTCGACGGTGAGTCGCACATCCTGTCCGGGAGTGACCTGTTTCCCGACGACCTGGGGTTTGGGGTCGTCGGTGGGCAGGCCCCAGAGCATCATCGCGAGCACCGTGGCGGTCATGGCGAGGAGCAGCCAGGTGATGGCGCGGGAGGCGCGGAGGCCGTAGCCGGACAGGGCCCAGTAGGCGGTGAGGAGTCCGCGCTCGGCACGGTTGCGGCCGGGGCGCCGGTCGAGGCGGCGCATCTCCGTCTCGCCCATGTAGAAGTCGGCGGCGCCGGGTTCGTCCTTGCCGTCCTCGAAGGCTTTGCGGAGTTGGCGGTACAGCGCGGCGAGCGCGGCCGGCCCGGGCACGGTGGACGGGGAGCCGGAGGGCGATGGCGGTGCGGGTGTCCACCCGGCGCGCAGGCGGGGACGATGCGTGGGCAGGGCCCGCCAGTGGTGTTCCTCGGCCAGCGCCAAGCGGTCGGTCCACCGCAGGGGTATGCCGCGGAGCAGATCCGTTCCCGGCGGTGTGCGGGCGAACCGGGTGTCGCCTTCCAGACGGAGTTGGTCGAGGTGGAACGCGCCGAGGAACCGGCACACGGTGAGGTCGGTGTCGGTCAGCACCAGGTGCGCGGCGTCGACCCCGTCCACGCTCAACACCCGTACCGGATCGGTGCCCGCGGCGGCCGAGACCACTGCCAAGGGGAAGTTGAGGACCGCTCCGCTCATGTCGAGATCGGCGTGCCACAGCCGCAGCGTCGCGGTCGCCTCCCACCGGGTCCGCCCGCACCGCAATTCCCCGGCCGCGGCCTCGATCACCACCGGCGCGCCGAACACCGCTCCTGACAGGTCCAACTCCTCCCAGCACCACAATGGTCCCAACACCGCCAGGGACTCGAACCTCACACCGGTGAAGCTGGCGTTGCCACCGACCACGACACCGTTGAAGTAGGCGTCGGCGGTGAACGTCGCGCCGTGGAAGTAGGCGCCGGCGGTGAACATCGCGCCGTGGAAGTAGGCGCCGACGGTGAAGGTCGCGTCCCGGAAGTAGGCGCCGGCGGTGAAGGTCGCGCCCTGGAAGTAGGCGTCGGCGGTGAAGGTCGCGCCCCGGAAGTAGGCGTCGGCGGTGAAGGTCGCGCCCCGGAAGTAGGCGTCGGCGGTGAAGGTCGCGTCCCGGAATTCGGTGTCGGCGGTGAAGGTCGCGTCCTGGAAGTAGGCGCCGGCGGTGAACGTCGCGCCCCGGAAGTTGGCGTTGCCGAGATGGGGATGGGTGGTGGCGGGGTCGCGAAGTGCGTCCAGGAGCGCGGTCAGGAGAAAGCTGTCGAAGGTGGTGCTGCGGTGGTCGACGTCGGACCCGGGGGTCAGGGTTGCCAAATACGCGGCCCGATCGGTGGGATCGAGGTGGGTCAAGCACCGTGTGTGTCCGGCGACGTGCACGCCTCGGCAGCCGACGGGGTCGAGGACCGGGTCGGTGCCCTCTGCACAGTGCGGCCAGGGCGGCGGTGTGGGCGAAGGACCGGGAGGCGACGTCATGCCACCGGGGACGACCCGGAGTGATCCTGCGGTTGCGGAGCGATGAACCCGGTTCCGGTTACCTGATGTCCATCAGGTTCACTGACATTTTGCGTGGCCAACCCGCTGACAGCGACTGTCGAAACCCGCTGGCAGTTCCACGGCAGACGACAACACCGCCCACCATGACACGCCAAAGACCAAGATCATTCCTCGGCCTGCGGCTGCGCGGTCGACTACCGGCTCGCCGCCGAGCAGCCCCTTGAGTGGTTCGGCGAAGGCCTGCGCGACGTCGGCATCGAGCCCGGAACGCTGCTGCTCACCGACGCCGACCGGGACAAGGCCCGGGCCCTGGCCGCCGGGTGCGACCCACGCACCGGCGAGCAGCTCGTGGCCCGCAAACAGGAACTGGACCCGCGCGGCAAACTCCCCGCGCGGGCGTTCGTCGACGCGATGCGCGCGGCCGCCGAGGCGGCCGGCACCACCCCGGCCGGGCTGCTCGACCACGGCACCGCCCCCACCAAACGCCTGCGCCGATACGCCCAACTCGAACGCGGACTCGTCAACGAGGGCGACGCGCACAAGGTGCCGGTGAAGGAGCTGGGCGTGCTCGCGCGGGCGGCCGGCATCGACCTGGACGCGGTGTACGGGGCGGACTCGGTGGCCGAGGCGCACCAGTGGGCCGGGGCGAAGGTGACCGTCGGCAACCTCGGGTTCGACGTCACCCTCGAATGCCCGAAGTCGTTGTCGGTGCTGTTCGGCACGGCGCCGGCGGAGCTGGGCGCGGAGCTGCGCGAGACGTACATGGAGGCGGTCCGCGAGAGCGCCGCCTACCTCGAGGACGCCTGCGCGTACGCGATGGCTGGCCACCACGGCGGCGGCCGCCGCGCGGAACGCCGCGACACCTCCGGCCTGCTGGGTTGGGCGATGCTTCACCAGGCGGCCCGCCCCGTCCCCGACGCCCCCACCGAAGTACGGACCGAGGGGCAGGACGCCGAGGAGAGCGCGACCGCCAAGGAGACGCCCCGGCACTCGCCCGGTGACCCGCATCTCCACGTGCACCTGACCGTGATGAACATGGCCCACGCCGACGACGGGAAATGGCGCACCATCGCGGCCGGCGGCCGAGACCTGCACCGTCACGCCCGCGTCGCCGACGCGTACACCGAGGCCCGCATGCGCGCCCTGACCGCCCAGCGGTTCGGGGTGCGGTGGGAGCGTCGGGTGCCCGGCGGGGCGTGGGAGGTCGTCGGCATCCCCGAGTCGATGCGGCTGGGGTTCAGCCGCCGTTCGACGGCGATCCGGGCGAGCGTCGCCGAACAGGGCCTGGGCCCGGGCGCCGGGAAGAGCGTGGGTTCCGCGACCCGCCGGGCGAAGCTCGCGGTGGGCGAGGACGAGACGCGGGTGGTGTGGCGCGAGCGCGGTACCGAGCTGGCGGGCCGCGACGTCGACCTGGTCGTGGCCGAGGCCGCCCCCGACTGGGACGGCCACCACCCCACCGGCCCCGGCACACCACCCGCAGGCCCGCCGCGGTTGCCCTCGCCGGCCGACGTCGCCGCGCGGATCTGGGATCCCGAGACCGGCCTGACCAGCCACCGCAAGGTCGTCACCCGCGTCGACGTCCTCGCCGCGGTGCTGGAGGAGTGCGGCGAGGGCGTCACCGACATCGCCCAGGCCGAGGAACTCGCCGACCAGGTCCTCGAACTGCAGGAGTGGGTCGTCGCGTTGCCGGGCGGCGGCCAACGCCACATGTCCGACGCCGCCCGCTACACCACCGTCGACATCGTCGCGGCCGAGGCGACCATCGCCGCGCACGCGATCGACGGCATGCGCGGCCGCAGGTTCGCCGCCGTCCCGATCGAGGTCGCGGCCGCCGCCGTCCAGATCCGCGAGACCTCCCAGCAGTGGCGGTTCAGCCCCGAACAACTCGACGTCCTCGAAAGGCTGTTGACCGGCGGGAACGGCATCGAGGCGGTCGTCGGCGTCGCCGGCGCGGGCAAGACGTCGTTGATGGCGGCCGCGCGCACCGGCTGGGAAGCCCAAGAGCTGGTCGTCGCCAGCGCATCCACCGCATCGGTGGCGGCCGAGAACCTCTTCAACGAGGCGGCGATCCCCTCCCACTCGATCGCCTCGTGGCTCGCCCGCATCGACCGCGGCCAGGGACTCGCAGGCGTGGACGTCCTGGTCGTGGACGAGGCCGCGATGGTCGACGACCGCGCGATGGCCCGCCTGGTCGTCGAGGCCGCCCGCACCGGCACCAAGGTGGTGTCGATCGGTGACCCCGAGCAGCTGCGCGCGATCGGCGTCGGCGGCATGTTCGCCGAGGTCCACCGCCTCACTCACGGCCTCACGTTGGGCGAGAACCGGCGCCAGGTCGACGCGGCCGAACGCGACGCGCTGCAGACCTGGCGCGACGGCGACCGCCGGGGCGCGCTGCGCGCGTTGGCGGCGGCCGGGCACGTCCACGCCACCGACAGCCCCGCCCAGGCCCACGAACAGATGCTCACCGCCTGGGCCCAGGCCCGCGCCGACATCCCCGACCCGCACGACCGCATCGACGACGTGCTGTTGCTCGCCGGGCGCAACGCGGACGTGGACATGCTCAACGCCGGTGCCCGCGCGCAGGCCCGGGCCGGCGGCGAACTCGTCGGCGACGACGTCGACTACGGTCCCGGGATCGCCCTCGCGGTCGGCGACGTCGTGCGGGTGCGGGCCAACGACTACCGCTCCCGGCGCGGCGCCGGCGCGGACGTCCTCAACGGCTACCGGGCCGTCGTCACCGAGCAGGATCCCGAGCTGGGCGCCCGGATCGCCTGGCGCGCCCCGGGCCCGGACGGGCCCGAGCTCACGCAGGCGTGGATGAGCCCTTCGGCGATCGCCGAAGGGGAGCTCACCCACGGCTACGCGATGACGATCGCCTCCGCGCAGGGACTGACCAGCGACGTCGCGCTGGTGTACGCGGCCGGCGCCGACGCCTACACCATCTACCCCGGCATCACCCGCGCCCGCCGGCGCACCGACACCTGGCTGCCGCTGGACGCGCTGGAGGACGACACCACCCGGATCCGCCTGGGGCCGGTTGCCGACCGCGCCGAGCGCCTGGACCGCGCGGTGACCGCCTACGCCGACCGCGTCGAACGCGCCCGAGGCCTGCGCGAGGAGGCGAGCATCCGCGCCGCGCTGCCCGCGGACCGGCTCGCCGCCGAGGACGCGATCCGCGTCGACATCGAACGCGACCGCCGCGAGCAACGCGCCCGCGAACGCCGCCAGGAGCAACAGCTGCAGCAGACCCGGCGCCCGAGGCTGCCGGCCCACCAGGGACCCGGACACGGCGGCCGCGGGTTCTCGATGTAGGCACGCACGGCACCGGGCCACGGGAACAGGAGACCGTCGACGACCGACGAGAACGCCATGGCGAAACCACTGGGGCCCGGCCGCCGCAGCGTGGGTGGATTGGGATTGCTCACGACAAATCCCATATACAGACTGCGCGTCCGACAGGGTGTACAAAGCCCGCCCACCTGCGGCAATGCCCGACACCGGGCGTCGTATCCAAGGACGACGGGCCACGCGAGGCCCCCGGCGACGGGGCAGGCGACGCCCTAATCGTCACGCCCCGATCCGGTGACGATCAGGGCATCGGGCGATTCGCAGGATCCGACGCCGATGACCCTCCCCGCTGGGCCGCCTGACGTTGGCGCGTCGCCGAGGTAGGCACGCCTGCGGCGGCCGCCGTCTCGTATCGCCTGTCGGCGCCATGCCACCTGCGGCGGCATCGGGGCCTCTCCCGCCGGCCCCGATCCCCGGCGGGCCCTCGCCTACCGTCTCGCCCGCGTCGGTGGGCACCGTCGGGCGACGCCGGTCCAGGCCTGCGACTGTGCTCGCCCACGGCCGCCCCCGTCGCGATGGTGGGACCAATGGGACCGTCCATCGCGGGCGCGCGGGCGCGTGCCAGGTCCCGACATCTTGTGTCTCGCCCTGAACGGACGCCTCGACACGAGGCGTCGACCTGCGCGTATGCCTGCGTCACGGTGTCGCGGGTGCCCGAGACGGTGGTTCCGAGGTGGGACCGTCGGCTCAGTCGAGGCCCGCTTCGGCGCGCAGCTCGGCGATCTCGCGGTGCGCGGCCGCGAGATCGGCGGCCATCCGTCGCGTGCCCTCGGCGACTCCCGCCTCCCACACCTGACGCACGAGCTGCTCGGCGGCGGCCTGGTCCAGGCCGGTCACCGCCATCACGCGGTGGGTCAGGGTCACGATCGGATGCTCGTCCATGCCTTCAGGACATCCCGCCGGCCCGTACTCCGCACGGCGAGGACGCTCGCCACTCCCGCAGCCTGTGACGAACTGTGACGAAAACCGGGGCGCGGCGCCGTATCCCCCGCCCCCCGCGGTCGCCTGCCAGGTGGGCGAGGCCGTCGAGCGCCTGCAGACGGTGGCGGACGGGCCGAACCGGGACTGGGGACCGGACGTCACCGAGACAACCGGCGCCGCCGTGCGCGACCTCCTGGCGGTCCTGGCCGGCATCGACGCCGGGCCGCCGAGATGCTGCAGCCGGTCGCCGACGCCTTGGACCCGATCCTGCAGCGGCTGTACGAACAGGCCCGGGCCCGATGGGAGTCCGACCATGGCGACCCCGGGCCGGCCGGGTTGTGAGACTTGTAAGACCACCCTCGCGCGCGGGCACGCGCGCGAGGCCTCGAATCCCCGCCCTGAGCAGCCCGGACGCCCGATCGGCCACTCGCTTAGTCAAGTCCCGGGACTTGACTAAGCGACGGTCGCGACGTGTGCGTTTCTTCGTCTCGCGCTGGCGCCGCTACTCGTCGTCGAGGCCTTCGTGCAGCAGGAACGTGGCGGTGCTGCCGAGCTCCTGCAGGACGTCGAGCATGCCGGCCACGCCCTTCCACTCGGGATTCAGCGCCGGGTTCAGCCCGGCCGCTTTGGCGTCCTCCCACAACGCGGTCACGTAGGTGACCAGTTCGTGCCGCGCGAGCAGCTGCGCGCCGCGCTCGTCGGCGGTCAGCGTCAGAAAGCGCGCCCGGTCACGCTCGCGGAACGCGTCGCTCAACGCCATCGCCGCGTGCTGCGCGTCGGGGAAGTCCTTGGTCTCGTTGGTGCCCGTGACAGTCATGCCGGGCACGCTACGGCCGGCCCCGCCGCCGGGGCGACCCGTTCTCGGTGAGGGGTCTTCGGAATGTTCGGACTGTTCCCATACGCGCACGTGCGCGAGGCCGTCGGGCGGGTGACAACGTCGGGTTGTCGCCCGGCGGGCCCGCTTCGACGTGTAGGTCCGGCTGTAGGTTCACCCCGGCCGACGCCCCTACAGGCCCGACCTCGCCAAGCCGCAGCCCACGCACGTGATCGGGCCCACGTGCCCGGTCCGATCAAGGGGTGCGGCCGGCGGCCGGGGAAGACGCGGGCGGGCCGCGATGTCACCCGGAAGGCCGCGTGCCGCCCGCAGGGGCGGGCTCGTTGTCGAGGTCGACGCATTCAAGTCGACCCAGGAGATTCGGCAACGATGTCGAGGAAGACGGACCCGAAGGCGAGCGAGCGGACGTTCGACACCGTTCTCGCCGAGGCCCAGGACACCCCATGGCTGTTGGTGTGCCACATGGATCAGGCGGGGCGTTCGATCGTCCTGCCGGTCCAGTCCCCGGAGCATGCGGCGGCGTGCCTGTCGTCACCCTTCTTCGCTCCGAAGGAGGGCACCCGCAAGCTCTTCGAGATCGTGCGGCCGGAGTGGCACGAGAAGGCCCCGCCGGTCTCGGTTCCACCGTTCACCACCAAGAGGTAGGCGAAACATGCACGGTGGGGATTACTCGACTCTCTTCGCGGTCTTTCGCGGCACCGGCGTCATCAACCGGGAGGGCTTCTATCTGCCGACGTACGATCCGGAGACCGGCGCGTGCAACGGCCGGATCGACGCACACGCGTTCGCCCACGAGATCCTGAACGCCCTGGGCCGCTGCGGAGAGGAAGAGGGCACCTGCCCCCTGCCGTCCTGTGCGCCCGAGAACGACGACGAACCCGAACGCGTCGCGTAGGCCACACAGTTGTGCGCCCGGCCCGTGCGTGACGCACAACCTGTGCGCAGTGCGGCGCACAGCCCGACGCACGGCTGTGCGTGCGTCACCGGGCGCACGGCGGCTCGTTGTGCGTGTGTGCGCCGACCGTCCCCCGTGGTCGGGGCTGTGCGTCCGGCGACCCATCCCCCGAGGTCGCCGGACGACGCCCCTCCCCGGCCGGTCGGCCGACGCGCGGAGTCGTGGGGCCGAAGGTGTCGTCGACCATGCCGCCGAACGCGGCCGGGCCCGCCCGGCGATCCGAGGGGGAACGCGGGACGAGCCCGGTGTCGAGGAACTACTCGGTGATGCTCACGACGGTGGAGACGGTGCCGGACACCAGGTGATGACCGGCCTCCTCACCGATGCCGCTGAGCAGAGCCGGCAGGAGCAGGGCCAGCGCGGCGTACGCCCGCCTTCCCCACCGCGACCGCGGGGGCGTCCCGGTCGGTTCCGGGGCGGCGTGACAGCATTGAAGTGGTTCGTCGGTGGGCATGTGTGTGCCTTCCTGTCGTACCGATTGGAGATGATGGCTCCCGGCGGCAACCGGGGGCCGTCGCCCTTTTTGGCGGCGGCCCGGTGAGCTCGACAGGCACAACCCTAAGCACACCGAGCCGCGCGCTCGGGGCCTCCGCGTGACTCTGACCTGCGGTGGAACCGGCTGATTCGGCCGATCGGAGATCCCTTCGATTTATCCCGACACGGTCTCGGACCGGTACCGCCGACACGCCGCTTCGACCGGCGCGGACAGGCTGCCGGACACATGTCGGGACACACACGCGGACAAGTCCGCGTGTCCGCGCCGGTTGTCCGCCCGACAACGCTCGTCGGCGGTCGTGCACGCCGCTGACCAGCGCCGACAGTGTCGGGACAACCGGGGCGGACACTGTCCGCCCCGGTTGTGAGGCGGGCACGCCCGTCGGCGAGCGGGCACATCGCTGACCAGCGCGGACACGCGGCGGACAAAAGGCGGACATGTCCGCGCCTTGTCGCGACACCTGTACGGGCAAGGTGTCGGGCGGACACATCTGCGGACATGTCCGCGAGTGGTGCGGACACGGTGTCGAAGGTGTCGATGTCGGTTCGACACAACGCCCGCCCGTCCACCGAGGCGCCCCCGCGAGCGTTCGATCTTCGTCGCCTCGACCCCCTGCGACTTCACTCAAACGGGTGACATGGCAGTTCGTCGGGGCGCCCGAAATCCGAGGCGAGGTCTACAGCCCCAGGCCCTCGGTGGCGGCGTCCTCCCACATCTCGCCGTCCTCGACGTAGGACCAGAACACCGGCGAGTTCGCCGAGTGTCCGGACTGCTTGCGCAGCTTCTCCGGCTTCTTGCCGCGCTTGCGGCCGGTGGTGGGGTTCAGCCCGGCCGCCTTGGTCTCCTCCCACAACGCGTCCACGTAGGAGGCCGGGACCCCTGTGGGCGACCTGCCGTTCTCGCGTCGCCGGGTTGTGCCCCATGGAGGCGGGCTTTGCGGGGCCGGGTTCCGGAAGGGTCACCGCCCGAGCCAGAACGTCCCTGCCGATCCGAGGACGGCGGCGGCGACGGCGATGATCCGGTGGGGGATGTGCTGGACAGTCAGGCGCAGGCCGCCGACGCGCAGTTCGAGGAAGGGTCGCGTGCTGCGTGCGGTGGAGGTGCGGGGTCGGGGCATGTCGGGTTCTCCGTTCGTTCGTCGTGTGCCGGGTGGTCACCGGGCACGGGACGAGCGTCCGGCGTTTGTGGGGTGCTGCGGCAGGGGGAACGGGGTGTTCCCGGTGGATTGGCAAGGCATCGTTCGGCAGGCGGGGTGTTCCCGGTGCGGAAACCTTCGGGTTCTCGCACGGCACGGCTTACAGTCCCGCTTGAATCGGGAACGGGAACGGTGTCGAAGGGGGCAGGCATGATCGAGGAGACGCCCGAGCGGGACGGTGTCGAGCCGGGGGCGGCGGTCTACGGGGCTGCGATGGAGGAGTGTTTCGAGCGGTGCGGCGCCTCGCGCCGGGAGTTCGCCGCGTCCATCCCCACCAACGCCTCCGTCGTCACCCGCTACTTCCAGGGCCGGCGCGTTGCACCCGCCTCGTTCCTGAATACGCTCGCGGCGTTCCTCGCCGAACGCGGCGCGCCGCTGGCGCTGCAGGAGGCGGAACGGTTGGACGAGTTGCGACGCGCGGCGCTGGACGCGAGTGCCCGCCCGCACCACCAGGCCCAGGCGTGGCGCGAACGCGCCGAACGTCTCGCCCGCGACAAGGACGAACTCGCCGCGCTCCTGCGCGAACAGCAGAACCGCGGCGACCGCGAACGATGCGAGACCACCCGGGCCCTCAACGTCCTCGGCCTCGATCTCGCCGAACTTCGCGAGGACCTCGACTGCGCGCTGGCCGACAACACCCGCCTGCAGGCGGAGAAGACCACCACCGAACACGAACGCGACGAGCTCCGCACCCGCGTCGAGCGGCAAGACGGCCAGCTCGCCGCCGCCGCGTCCCACACCCGCAACCTCGAACACGAGCTCACCGAACAACGCACCATCGCCGAACACCTGCGCCGCGAGGTCGAGGTCCTGCGCGGCCAAGTCCACACCCTCGCGCGGGAGGCCACCCCGGCGGAGACGCCCGCCGTCGCATGTGTTCCCACCCCGGCAACACACCCCGATCCAGCCCCGCGCACCCCTGGGGAGGAAGTCCGGCGGCGGGGATCGCGCGAGTGGGAAGAGCTCATGCTGCGCTCGGCCCCGGCGCCGGAACCGAGCCTGCGGCGGGGATCGCGCGAGTGGGAGGACATCATGCTGGGCTCGGCCCCGGCGCCGAAGCCGAGCCTGCGGCGGGGATCGCGCGAGTGGGAGGACATCATGCTGGGCTCGGCCCCGGCGCCGAAGCCGAGCCCGCGGCGGGATTGAGGTTCGTTCCCACGGGATTGGTCACTGCCGTTGCTGTGGTGGGGACGTGGCCCGTGAGCGGGGTACCGATGTGGGTGCGTCACCACACCTTGATCTTCCAGGTGAGCGCCTTGATTCTCCTGGCCCTGCGCATGCGCCTGATCCCCGGCATCGTCCGAGACGCAAGGGACCACGGGGTGACCGACGGGGAAGCACGTGCGCTTAGTCGAGCGGCCGGGCCCGCCCGGCGTTCCGAGGAGAACGCGAGGCGGGCCCAGGGTGTGTGTTACTCGGTGATGCTTGCGACGGCGGATGCGGTATCGGTGACCAGATGGCGTCCGGTCTCCTGACCGACGCCCACCAGCACGGCGAGTACGAGGGTGCCGAGCGCGGTGAACGCACGTCGCCGCCACCGCGAGCGCGGGGCCGGAACAGCCGGTGCCGGATCGGCGTGACAGCATGGAAATGGTTCGTCGGTGGGCATGAGTGTCTCCTTCTCGGACCGATGTGAGAGATGGCGGCTCCCGGCTGGCACCGGGGGCCGTCGCCGTTTTTCCGGCGGCGGCCCGTTGAGCGGCAACAGCAGACTAGCCACGTTCCACGGAGGCTGTTGACGCTCTGACCTGCGCGAACGGTGGGGGGACAACGCGGACAAGGGTGTGCGGACACGGGGGACACCCTTGTCCGCGCTGTCCTGCCGGAGTGTCCGGGACACCTTCGGACCTGCGCGGACACGGGGGGACAAGCGGGGGACACGTTGTCCTGCAGTTGTCCGCGGCCTCCGCCCAGGAGGCCCCGAAAAAATCTTGAGATTTCCGAAACTCGCGCGGTGAGAACGAGAGCAAGTGAAAACGGACAAAAAGGTGTCCCGGGTGGGGCGGACACCGTTGTCCCGGTTGTCCTGTCCACTCGTCCGCGACGTCCCGGACCTGCGCGGACACTGTCCGGACACGCTGTCCTCCGGTTGTCCGCCGGGGTGTCCGGGAGGTCGGGTCGGAGGCGTGAAGGGGGACGCTCTCCAGGTCGCCGGTGGAGGCGATCACCCGGATGGTGTGGTCGAACTCGGCGACATCCCGACGGATTCGGAGGCGTTGTCCAGGGTGAAGGCGAGGAGGACCCGATCGTCCTCGTCGGACCCGGGGGCCTGGTGCGCCAGTAGCGCGTCGCAGACGGCCGGGGGCGGGCCGGTGGACGCGGAGAAGCGATTCAGGAGGTGTGCGAGTCCTGCGTCGAAGTTCTCCTGGCGCCGGGCGATGAGGCCGTCGGTGTACAGCAGACACATGGCGTCCGGCGGCAACGACATTTCCGTAGCCTGATAGTTCGGGTTGTCCGCCACTCCGAAGGCCAGGCCGGTGTTGCCCCACGCGACTCCGCTCGCGCCGCCCGGCGCGCGGAGGAGCGGCGGAGGGTGCCCGGCCGAGGTGAAGGTGAACCGTCGGGTGCCCGGGTCGACGATTCCGTACACGCCGGTCGCGATCCACGAGGACCCCGAGATGCCGAGCATGAGGTTGTTCGAGCGTTCCATCACCTCTTGGGGCGGCAGGCCCATCGACGCGAAGGCCCGCATGCCCGCGCGCAGTTGCCCCATCAGGGCGACCGCGCTCGGTCCGCTGCCCATGACGTCTCCCACGGCGACGCCGGTTCGACCGTCGGGCAGGGGGATGACGTCGTAGAAGTCTCCGCCCATGCACCAGTAGATGGCGGGGCGGTAGCGGGTGGCGATGGTGATTCCCGGAGTCTCGACCACGTCGGCGTGCAGCATTGCCCACTGCAGATGGAGGAGGGCCTCTCGATCCTCCTGTTCCCGCGCGTTTCGTTCCTGAGCCGCGGCCACGAACCTGATCAACACATGGTCCGTGTCCGTCGACGAGGTTGGCGTTTCTTCCCGGGCGGCGCTGTCGCCAGGCTTTGTGTCGGATGCGGCGGTCCACAGTTCGAGGAACCGTGGGATCTCCTGCTCCGGTGTGGTGCTTCGAGCCCGTGTTCCCAGGATCTCGACCAACGTCTCGACCGTGTCCCATCTGGGCAGGCGCGCCTGGGTGAAGGCGGTGTGGAGCGTGCTGCGCGATATCCGCCACCCGCAGAGCCCGCTCATCTGGTCGAGCGAGGGCAGGCCCGCCCACAGATGCAGATGGTGCAGTGCCTCGTTCAGGTCCTTCAATGGACCCTCTGGAAGGTTCGGGCGTCCGAACCTACCCGGGTTGCCCACGTGTTCCCCCTGTCGTCGTGGTGGCGTCGAAGGAGAGTCTTGGGTACGGGAGTCGGACATCGGACACTTCTGGACGGCGCCGGACCTTATTCCTCGTGAATAAGGCCAACAGGGTTGGCATCGCGTCGGATAAGCTCCCCTTATCCGACGCGACAAACCGGACGCGTCACCACGTGAGGGAGACCCGCCCGTGAGGCACGTCCTCGAAGGCGCTCCGGACGGCGGCCGCGACGAGTTGGTGACGCGCTGGGCCGAGCGGCACGGCGTCGACGTCGCCCGCCGCCTGGTCGAGGCGGAGGACCTGGCCGACGCCGTCGGCGCCGCGATCGTCCCGACCAACACCACCGACACCTACGACAAGGCCTGGCGGACCTGGGAGCGATTCACCACCGCGCAGGGCCTGCCGGTCGACGAGGGCGGCCGCGGTTCGTTGGTGGCGTTCGTCGCGTGGATGCTGCGCGAGGGCCGCCTCGACGGCACTGGCTACGCGCCGCGGTCCGTCTCGACGATCCTCGCCGCGGTCGTCGTCGGGTTGCGCGAGCGCGGTGTGCGGATCGTCCGCGACGACCAGGCCGAGGCTCGCAAGGCCCTGGACGGCCTCACCGTGCGGCTCCTGCAGGAGGGCGAGCGGCGCGGACGCGGCCAAGCCAAGGGCGTCAACGCCGGGGACCTGTACACCGTGGTCCGGGCCTGCCCCGACACCCTCACCGGACACCGCGACCGTGCGCTGGTCCTCACCGGCCTGCACTACGCCTCCCGCGCCCAGGACCCCGCAGGCCTCCTCGCCCGCGATGTCGCCCTGCACCCGCGAGGCCTGGTCGTGTCGATCCTCACCGGCAAGACGAAGCACTCGGTGCGCGACGCCCGGATCCTGCGCCAGTACGATCCGGAGGTCTGCCCGGTCCGGGCCTGGGAGACCTACCGCGCCCGACTCGCCGCCGACGCACCGCTTGAGTGGTCCGCGCCCGACGCCCCCGCGTTCGTCGGCATCGACCGGTGGGGCCACGTCACCGGCGGCATGACCCCCGACTCGATCACCCGCGCGGTGAAGCGCGTGAGCGCCCGGGCCGGGGTCGCGGTCGCCTGGACCGGACACTCGCTGCGCGTCGGCCACGCCTCGATGGCCCGCCGCAAAGGCCGCGACGCGGTCGCCATCGCCGACCAGGGCGGCTGGGCCCGCCACTCCCGCTCCCTCCACGGCTACATGCAGATCGAGGACGGCTGGAACGACAACAGCTCCGCCGACCTCGTCTGAGGCCGACGGGAAGCACGTGCTTCCGGAACGGTGAACTCGGTAGACGCGGTCCCCTCCGATGTGGCTAGGTACCCGAATGGCAGCGACCACGTTCGGCTCGAACAACACCGACATGTACAGCAAGCACATCGACTCCCGGACGGGGATCTGCCCGCACCCCGAGTGCGCGGTAGGCGTGGGGATGACCCTGCGCAACAAGCGCACGATCAGTCCCCGGCTCCGTATAACACAGTCGTGATCCCCGATGGCGCCATTCACGAGGAGGCGTGGACCTGTGACCTGTGCGGGCGGACGATCCTGGAACTGGTCACCTGGTTCTGGACCGAGGACGACGAGGACGACGCCGTCGTGTCCGAGCGCCGAGTGATCTGGCCCGCTGCCGCTCCGCGCGAGCTGTCTCCCGACGTCCCGGAGAAGATCCGCGACCTGTTCGTCGAGGCGTCCAGGGCGGAGGGAGTGGGTGCCTACCGGCTGGCCGGCGCCGGCTATCGGGCGACCGTCGAGGAGATCTGCAAGGACCAGGGCGCGCAGGGCAACAACCTGTTCGCCAAGATCAAGGACCTCGCCACGCGCGGCGTGATCGCCCAGGACCTGGCCGACGCCTTCGACGAGGCCCGATACCTGGGCAACGACAGCCTGCACGACGGCCTCGCGTACGCCTCGGACGAGGTCGCGGACGTCGCCGAACTCATCGAGGAGGCGACGGAGTTGCTGTACGTCCAGCCCGCCCAGCGCAAGCGGATGAAGGATGCCCGCGGCGCCCGCCGCGCGGCGCACAAGGCCACGCAGCAGAAGACCTGAGTGTTCCTTGGGATCCCCAGAATCCCGGCAACTGCCTCGGATCCGGCATGTTATCCGAGGTGGTTAACGCGAAGCGGAAGCCGCACCGCCGAAAACCCCTCCGAACGCCGGAAGATCGCGAGTAGCCTCCCGAGCCATGACGAGCACACCCTGGCGCACGCTGTCCGTCCGCCTCGGACACGCCGAGTTCGACGACACGCTGTACGAGGGCGTCCCCGACCATCTCCGGGACGTCCTGGAGAGGTGGGTGCACGACACCGTCAACGCCGCCCGCGCCGAAATCATCCGCATGCGGCTGCGGATCCCCGCCCACCCCCAGATGAACGACTTGTACGTCCTGACGTCCCTGAACGACCTCGCACTCCTGGACGTCATCGACGCAGCTCTGTCCGAGCCTCATACCGTCGATCACTACGCACGCCAAGCCCTCGACACGTACCTCGAAGTCGCCGGATCCGCCTACCACATCAACGCGATGCGAGACGGGCTGGAAATGCGGGTGGACCCGACGGTCACCTCCGCCGTGCGCGAGACGGTCACCGAGGCCGCGGACACCACCACTGCCGGCTCCGCCGCCGACCACCTCACTGCGGCGTGGACGGCCGTCTACGGGCTCGACCCCGACCCGAGCGTGTCGTACAGCAACTCCATCAAGGCCGTGGAATGCGCGGCCCACGCCATCGTCCAGCCCAATCACGCGAAGGCCACGCTCGGCACGATGCTCGGCGAACTCAGGAGCGTGCCAAACACGTTCGAGTTCACCGTCGCGACCGCGCCCGACCCGATCGCGGTACCGCGGGTGATGATGCAGCTGCTGTGGGACGGCCAGACCTCCCGCCACGGCAAGCAGACCCCCACCCGCCCGGAAACCCTCGAAGAGGCCCGCGCCGCCGTCCACGCGGCCGCCACCCTCGTGCAGTGGTTCGTCTCCGGCGCGATCACGCGTCTGCCGTAGCTCGCCGCTGGCCTCGGATATCCCGGTCCTATCCGAGGTCAGAACCCGGAGGCGGAAGCACCTACCTCCGGAAGAAGGGGAAACGTAGGGCTCGGCACGTCGCATCGTGGGGGACGTGCCAAGCCATGGCGCCGGCTACCGATTTGGTCCTGATCGGTCGATGCCGTTGGGGTACTGGTCGAAGATTTTCTGCAGCGTCTCCTCGGATGCGCTTGAGTTCCTTGTGCAGGGCTTTGATGCGGGTGTCGGCGTCGGGGCCGGCGATGCCCAGGGTGAGGCCGTCGTCGGCGGGCGGTGGCTGACGGGCCAGCCGGCCGCGGCGACGCGGTGGGCGACGAGGGTCCGGGCGCGGGCGCGTCAGGTGGGAGGCGGGTTCTTGAACGGTGGTTTCGGTTCAGGACCGCAAGCGGGATTTTTGCCGAGGATTCTCGGGCGATGGTGCCGTTCAGGAGCAGTCGAAGCGGTACGCCCAAGGCATGCTCGGACAACTCGAACAGACGAAAAGATACATTCCACCCATGTCGCCGATGCAGAGATCGGTGGGACTGAAGCCCCCGCCGATCGAGTCGACTCGCGGATCGATGTCGACGCCGACATGCTCGATCGGTGCCCAGCGCTTGCCGCTTTCCACGTCGTACTCCCGGCTGGAGACCGTGAGCAGATGCTCCATCCGACGACCGCAGGCGCACTCCGGCCACAGTGGCGGCTGGGCCCAACCCGGCCAACCACCGACCTTGACCCCCGGTGCCACGGACAGATGGCGGGAGTACGACCAACCGGTCGCCGCCTCGGCAGCCTCCATCCGGCTGTGACGCTCGAACGGGTACTCCGGTTCGTCGGGGCTCGGGTACTCGACGACCCGCTCCGGATCGATGAGACACGGCCGCGGCACCGTCCCGAACGGAACGTCCTCGTACGGCTCCGGCGTACCGGCGACCGGCCGGGCACCGACGCGGGCCTCGTTCCGCCAATACAGCACCGGCCGCGGCCAGCAGCCCCCATCCTCATCCGGGTGATCGAACGGACACCAGAGAACCTGCAGCAGATCCGTCCCGGGCGGGTACGGCAACTCCGACACGTCCCGCGCGTACAACTGGACGATCGGCACCAGTGGCACTGGCCCTCGGGGCTCACTCACGACGTCGACCCGGCCGTGATGGGGTATCGAACAGGTCGGCCACGGCTCGACGGCAGGCCAGAACAACGGTCCACCCACCGAACTGTCCGACGGCGACGGAACCCCAGGGCACGGATGCAGCCGGGTCGCCGTCCGCGCCATCGGCAGCAACTCCGGAAGACGACCGGCGGGATCGACCGGCCGCGCCCGGGTGGTGTGCATGCCGAACCGGTGCAACTCCCGGGGCAGAACCACGTGACAACGACGCAGCGACATCCGCGTCCACTGACCAAAGAGGTCCACCTGCGCCCAGACGTGTCCGTCCTCGACGCTGTCCAGCGTCGCGGTCGTGCCCTTGAACGGACCGCCGATTATCTCGACGCCACGCCGGAGCGTGTCATCGTCCGTTGCCCTCCGACCCGGTACCCGATCATCCAGTGTCACGGCTAACTCGTTTCCTTCCATGAGGACAGGAGGCTTCTCAGGTGTGGTCAGGCATCGAGTGCCCCCATGTCCGGCGCAGTCTGTTACGTTCGCCGACATCACATCACGCAGGACGGCGGCACCATGCGGTCCTCCAGGCCCAGTCGCCGATGCGTACTGGCCGGAGGGCCTTCAGGTCGACCAAGGCGGCCCCATGGCTCTCTCCTCCTCGCTGCGCTGGCGGGACCGCTCGGCCCGCTTCAGCGCCTGGGGTTCGAGGTATTCACGTCGACAGACGCGCTCCTGGGCTTCGCGCGGCGACGCAACGCGGCTGCATCGGGCGCGATCCCGACACAGTGAACGACATCTGAGGATCGCAACGGCCATAAGTCCAAGCGCGGTCTCCGACACGCGGCCACCCGGCTCTTCGCGCGCTCGGTGGATTCGCCTTGTGATCGCAGACGAGGAATGCGTTGACGAAAGCCCGGCCATCCGCACGGATGGGAAAGGCAGCCGAGTATCCGGTAGCGGCTTGTGCATTCTCGCCACGGAAGGCGAGTTGAACGTCTCGACTCCGCTCGTGGATGACAAGGGAGTCGACCTCGTCTTTCACCATCGTGGAAGGAGAGGGTGAAGACGACCGTCTTCGCCGGGAGGTTCGACCGCAGCCCCCTGAGGTCGCCCGCCGCATCGTCGAGCACCCCGCCGAGTGAGGGGCAACCGACCGCAATCGAAACGGAACCGGCGCCAAGCTTCCGTCGGTCACCGGTGGGCGACTGACGGAGCGTCGGCTGCGTGGGGTGTGCCGCTCAGTCCGTGAGGAACGCACCTTCGCGGCAGGCGCGGCAGACGAAGACATAGCCCAGCCGGCCGCCGAGGTTCATCGCGGTCTGCGCGGAGATTCCCTCCTCCAGGTGTGCCGCGAACTCCATCGTGCCGGTGCAGGAGGGGCATGTGGGCAGTCGGTCGTCCTCGAGGTAGGAGGGGCTGCCTCCGAGTGACCCGAGCACTTCGCGTTGCCTCCCGAATCGTTCTTCGGGCTCCCGTTTCCACCCCGAGCGGGCGAGGTCGTACGCGTCGGGCGCGACTTCGTCGTCATCGCCGTCATCGCCGTCCTCCGCGGGGTCGATCGTCACGACGTGGGTGCGGATGGCCGAGGTGGCGGGCAGCAGCGTCACGCCCGTCGCGGGCACCTCCACCGGCCGCAGTTCCTCCCGGGGGAACAGATGGACCCGGTTCCTGCCGGACGTCGCGTCCCAGAACTCGCACGCGCCGGGATCGTTCTGGCACACGAACACCGACAGAACGCCGTACTCGACGGGAAGATGGGCGAAGAACTGCAGCGGCCCTCCGCAAAAGGACCCGCATATGGGCCAGCTGAATCCCGCAGGAGCCAGCGGCACTCCCCCGGTCCGCAGGACGCCGGAATCGGCCGGCGCGGTGCCGTCGTAGATCATCAGAGTGGACTGCATGGTGAGAGGCTACGGCCGAAAACGTCTTACGCCACGGCCGAGAACCCATCGTGACCTCCACACCACCGCACAGGTTGGACAACCCGCTGTCCCGATCCCGCATCTGCCAGGCATGATCACGCAGATGCGCCGGGGCGTCGGGACCAGGTGCTAGCGTTGCGTCGATTCGCATGTAGCCGACGAGGGGTTGCGTGGACCGCTGTGCCGGGGGAGTCGGCAAGAGCCATCGCGCGCCACCTTCCGGCCGCAGCAGCCGGGCTCTCGCCAAAGACGTCACACTCGGGGGTCTGGTGGACTCGCGTATGTGGTCGGCACCGTCGCCCACGACCTCGGCCCGGACGGCCCCGGACCAGCGTGCGTCCCCACCGAACTCGTCGAGGGATCGAGCCTCGGCGACATCCCGTACCCGGACGCAGGTTCGGGTCGTCCGAGGCCGTCGAGGTGGGCAGGCCATTAGCCGAGGCCCTGGGCCATACACGCCGCCGGGGTGGCCCACGGAGACCTCCAACTGGGCAACATCGTTCTCGGCGACAACGGCGCGCCACGGATCATCGGCCTCGTACGCCGAGGCCGCCGACACGCCGCGCACACCCGGGCACAGCCCCCCGGCACTGGAACCAGAGCGGGCGGTCGGTGCCGTACGAGTCGTGCTTCGAGGCAGATTCAGCATCGGCGGTCAATGGCGCCGGGTCGGCTTCGGCGTCGCCTCAAGCGCCGAGGGGGGTGACCGCACCCCGTGACCGAAGCAAGCTTCCTGCCCGACGGCCTCGAACTCCTCTCGCCGGACCCGATCGGGGAAGGCCACCAGGGGGTCGTCTACGCTGCCGTCCACCGGCGGAGCGGGACCCGCGTGGCGCTCAAGACGCTGTTCGACCTCCACGGCGTCGACGTCCACCGCGACCTCATGCACGAAGTCAGGCTGGGAAAGCGCGTGCAGCCGTCCCCCCACGTGGTCCGTACGCTGGGCTACTACGCAGCGCTGGGCCCCCGTCTGCCGTTCGCCGTCACCGAGCTGATCACAGGCCGCCACCTGCGCGAACTTGTCGCAGAAGGCCGTAGGTTCACCCCCAGGGAAGTCACGGAGCTGGGCAAACAGGCCGCCGCGGGTCTGGCGAAGATCCACGACGCGGGCATCCACCACAACGACTTGCACGGCGGAAACATGCTCCTCGGCGAGGACGGCGTCCTCAGGATCATGGACTTCGGACAGGCAACCGCGGTCGACCCCGACCTTTCCCCGCGTCGGCGCGCCCACGGGGTGGCATACGACGTCGGGGGTCTGGGCGATGCGCTCGCCGAAATGTTGTGCGGCCCCATCACTGCGGAAGAACGGGTGCACGAGCTGGCTGTTCCGGGTGCCTACCGCAGGCTTGCGCTGGACGCCGGAGCCGGCTCCGAATTGGCTGGTCTCATCGGCGATCTGGCACACGGGGACCACCGAAAGCATCTGACTGCGCACGAGGCCCACGCCCGCCTCGGGGAGATCGCTGCCGTCGCGCGCTGCGCCGAACGTGCGGCGCGAGGAGCGTTGCCGGCCCGCCGGGTTCTTCCCGCACTCGGGAAGGAGGCCGGACCGGCCGGCGCCAAAGTGGACCGGTCGCGCGGCATGGGGCATCACGGCCCGGACGCCGCACCAACCCCCGTGAACGGATACTCCCGGGTCGGCGGAGCCCGGCGTTCCGGAGGCAACAGCATCCGGCCGAACGAGCCGGGCGGCGGTCGGACACTGTGACGCGGTGCGCCCCGCCGCCGCCCACGATGCGGGGTTCGCGTCCCGCGCCGTCGCAGCCGGCAGCGCGTACGGCGACCAGGACGGCTTCCGGTGTGAACTCGCCGACGCCGGACTGCCGTTCGTGATGGCGTTGAGGCCGCGGCACGGGACCTGGGCACGCCCCGACCAGGCCCACACCCCCGTCGACGCCGCCCGCGTCCCGACCTGGAGCGGATCGCGGAATCCCGGCGACTGGCGCGCGGTGATCCGCACCTTCCGCGACAGACACACCGAGACCTGGTGGGCCGCCTACGCGACACTCGGGTGGTGGGGCCCGGACGGCACGACCCGACTGGTGGTGGCCACCACCGACCCGGCGACGCGAACGCCGTACTCGACGGGAGATGGGCGAAGAACTGCAGCGGCCCGCCGCAAAAGGAGCCGCATACGGGCCAGATGAATCCCGCAGGAGCCAGCGGCACACCCGGTCCGCGCGACGCCCGAGTCGGCAGGTGCGGTGCCGTCGTGGATCATCGAGTGGACTGCATGGTGAGAGACTACGGTCGAAAACGTCTTGCGCCACGGCCGAGAACCCATCGTGACCTCCACACCACCGCACAGGGTGGACAACCCGCTCTCGGCTGCTCCCGCACAGGCCTTCCTCGGACCGGGAGTGTGGCCTCCTCGTGCGGGCTTCAGCGGCCGGCCGGCGTTATCGCGGCGGAGCCTCGCTGGGAGCGGGGGGTCTTCTCGCCGACGCGCCTGGGGGCGATGGTGCGCGGGTCGACCGCCTCTCCGGGCGCGCCCGCCTGGTAGGGGCCCTCCGGCTCGCTGTCCCGGTCGTGCGGGAGGAGGAAGAAGACCCTGCGCAGTTGCAGGCCGCTGTCGGGGTCGGCCTCGGCGGTCTTGTCGAGTTCGGTGTACCCGACCAGGCGGCCGTCGCGTTCATAGCGCGGCTTCCCGCGGCGGCGCATCGTCTTGTCGAGGGCCTGGCGCACGTAGTCGAGGCCATCGGGACTTTCCAGCCACACCACGGAGTCCTCGTGGAGGAGATCGCCCTCGTTCAGTAGCGAACTCATGGCCGGCCCCACTTTCTTGACGGGTTCGAACGGGTCGTTCGTGACATCGATGGAACCCCGGGGGTTCCCCTACATGGTAGTTGCGGCCTGCACGTTTCGAAGGGGCGCGATTCAGGCATCACGTGCCCCGTCGTCGCGGCCGGGCGCGTCGCCGTCCTCGGGGAGCAGGCCCAGGCCGGGGTAGTACTTGCGGCCGCTCGACTTGGTCATGTCCGCCGGGGACGCGAGCCCCAGCTCCTGGCGGACACGGGTGGCGAACGCGCGCGCGGTGGCCGGGCGCAGTCCCTCCCCGGCGTTGCACCAAGCGCTGTAGGCGCCGTAGAGCAGGCCCTGTTCGACGCGGAGGTCCGCTCGTTCGGCGTCCTCGACGCCGCGGGTGCAGCGTTCCCCGAGGAAGCGGCCGATGTGGTCCTCGGTGGTGGCGTAGGCCTCGGTGGCGCTGCGCACCGACGCGGGGCCGGTGAGCGGGTCGCGGGTGGTGAGGTAGCGGCGGGCGCCCTCGACGAGCCAGTGGAGGATGCCGGGGCCCTCGCTGTCGACGAGTTCCTTGGCGAGGTTGTCGATCTTGCGGGAGGCGGGGACGACGCGTTCGAAGGGGATCAGGCGGATCCTGCGCCAGAAGGCGTGGCCGCCGGTGCCGACCTCGGGGCGGTGGTTGCCCAGGAGCCAGAGTTTGTGGGTGGGGGTGAAGCTGAAGAAGTCCTGGCGCATGCGGCGGGCGCTGATCCGGTCGCCGCCGGTGAGGAGTTTGACGCGGGCCTCGTCGAACCTGTCGTTGGGCCTGAGTTCGCTGCAGACCACGATGCGGCGGCCGTGGAGTTCGGTGAGTTCGGTGCTGTGCTCGCTGAACTTGCCCTTCTCCATGAGGAATCCGGGCGGCGCGGCCTGGGCGTAGTCGCCGAGGATCTGCGTCATCACGTCCAGCAGGACGCTCTTGCCGTTGGCGCCCGTGCCGTACAGGAACGGCAGGACCTGGGCGCCGACGTCGCCGGTGATGGAGTAGCCCAGGAGCAGGTGGAGGAAGTCGATGGTCTCCCGGCCCTTGGCGTCCTCGCCGAAGGTGTCGCCGAGGAACCGGTGCCAGCGCGGGGTGGGCGTGTTCTCGGGTGCGACGCCGGTGGCGCGCGAGTGCATGTCGTGCAGGGGGTCGGGCTTGTGGAGTTCCCCGGTGCGCAGGTCCACGACCCCGGCGGGGGTGCACAGGGCGTAGGGGTCGCCGTCCAGGACGTCGGTGTCCAGGGCCAGCGCGGGCGAGGCCTTGGCCTGGGCCAACATTGCCTTGATGCCGGGGGTCGACATGGACCGGCGGCGGTGCGCGGCGAGGTCGCGGTCGGTGAACCGGCCGTCGGGGTCGGTGGCGGGCATCTGTTCGGCGAGGTCGCCGGCCGCCCACACGGCGGCCTTCTCACCGCCGGTGCGGCGCCACCGGTAGGTGTCCCACGCGTACCAGCCCAGGCCCTCCACGTGCCGGAAGCGGTCCCCGTACGTCGCGGCGAACAGTTTCGCGTTGCCGCGGTCGGTGAGCAGGGTGGGGAGTTGCCCCTCGGCCGCGGGGGGCGGGTCCCGATGGTCCGCGGCGCCGTGCTGCGCGGGCACGCCGGGCACTCTGGCGGCGTCCCGGATCTCGCGCATCTGCCGCGCCGCGTCGACGGGGTCGAAGCGGGTGCTGTCGGCGGCGCTGGTCATGGACGTCCTTTGGGGTGGAGCGGCCGGCGCATGCCGGCGGACAGGGCGGAGGCGACGACGGTCTCGTTGCGGTGCTCCTGGTGGGGGCGCGCGGACCGGGCTGCCGTGAGGAGGCGTTCGCGTATGCGGTCCTCGGTGACCACTCCGGCGGCGACGAGGCCTCCGGCGGTGTAGGCGGCGCGGTTGAGTTTCTCGGTGAAGCTCGCGCCGTGGGGGGTCGCGGCGCAGGCCTCGATCTCGGCGACCAGCGTGTCCAGGACCCCGGCGCCGCCTCGCCCGGGGCGCGCGGCCGCGACCGGGGTCGGTGTGGGTCCGGCGGGTGCGGGTGTGGTCGGGACGCTGTGCCCGGTTCTGTCGAGTTCGCCGGCGAGCCAGTCCGGCAGGGGGGCCGGGGTGCGGGCGGTGCCGAGCGGGACGTACGTGCCGGCGGGGGTGCGGGTGCCGGGCGCGACGATGTACCCGCCCGTGGCGCGGACGTCGACCTGCCAGGCCAGGGCCACCTTGTTGCTCGATCCGGTCGAGGAGCGGTAGGGGCCTTGGGTCGGGGTGGTCCGGTACCAGATGTGCAGGCCTTTCGACGGGGTCCTGACCCGAAGGGTGGTGATGTCGTCGGCGGGGTCGGGCTGTTCGTGGTAGGCCGCGAGCAGGGCGAGGGTGTCGAATCCGGAGTCGAGTCCGGTCAGGTCGATGCTCTCGTGGACAGGGATGCCCGGGAGGAGGCGGTCGCGTCCGGGGACCCGGACGGCGTGGGCGTCGACGTCGACGACGACGAGTCCGGCCGGGCCGCAGGAGACCCCCACGCCGAGTCGGGGGGTCTCGCCCCACCAGGCGTCGATGCGGGCGGGGTCGAGGGTCGCGGCGTGGAAGCCGTGGCACCAGCGGCCCGCCCGGGGGCAGGGGCAGTCGTGTGGGGGGTGGGGACGGTGCCGGCAGGTGTCGCAGTTCGCGGCGGGGATCTTGCCGCCCGGGGCGAGGGGGTGGACGGGCCATCCGTTGCGGGCGCACCAGCGCGCCACGTCGAGGGACCGAACGGTCCCCGGCGTCGGTGTCGAGGCACCGTCCTCGTCGTGGCGTCGCACGAGTGGTCCTTGTCGGCGGTCGTCGGGCATTCCTTCGGTCCGGGAGAGAACGTGCTGGTGGGAGCATTGATCGGAAGGACTGAAGGGACTGAAGGGACTGAACTTGCGGATGAGTGTCCAGAGCCTAGCGCAGTAGGGACCCGCGTTTCGGCGACCTCGCGCCCATGTCATTCCTTCGGTCCCTTCAGTCCCTCCCTTCTGGGAACAAAGGCAAATATGTTTCTCTTTTCGGACCTCATGCGGGGTCGGTGGCGACCGATCGGCCGGAGAACCCCGCTCCGGCCTCGGGCGGCGAGGAAGTGGTCACCGCACGCCGACTTCCCGAAGGAGAGGCGCAGGCAACGTGCCCCGGGGAGGGCGGGCTTCGCCTCCCCTGACCGCCACCGGTCCGGGAGACACGCGACACCCATACGGCCACGACGTGCGGAAGGGACTCTCCTCCGTCGGCACGCATTCGGCCCCTTCGTTCAGTCCCCTCACAAAAGCCCAGGTCAGGACCACAACAAGAGCACACCAGGGACTGAAGGGACTGAGATCTCCAGTTATGAACAGCAGGTGACATCGCCTTCTCTACACGCGCACATACACACGCACGCACGATCACCGGAACCGGAAGATTGGGTCCCTTCAGTCCCTACAGTCCCCACCCCAACAACCCACAGGTCACTGACCTGCACTTTTCGAAGGGACCGAGAAGGGGACCCAACCATGGAACAGCCGCTTCGGCATGTTCCGCCCCTGAGGCGGACGCCGCCACAACACAGGCTTGCCGCCGCCGCGAAGCCCTCGGAGCGCCGCGCCCTTCTCTGGCTTCACCGCGCGATGTGTCACCCCGGGGTCGACACATCGCGTTCGGACTTGCCTCCGGAGGGCAACTTGCTTGCCTCCGGCGAGCAATATCCGTCCACGCCCCAGGTTGTCGAAGGTCCCATTGCCCGACGCCCCTTCCCGGCCGGTCGGGGTTGGCTGCCCATCCCGTCGGGATTCGGGGGCCGTTCAGGGTGTGGGGTGGTGGGCGAGCCAGTCCTGGAGTTCGCGATGGCGGAACTGGTAGGCGATCCCGGTGGTGCGCAGGAGACCGGCCTCGTCGGCACGGTGGAGGAAGCGCCCCAGGCGCCAGGGCAGCCGATGGGGACCGCGACGGACGCACATCAGGAAGGCGATATACCGATGTCCCGCCTCTCCGAACACGCATGCGATCGCAGGGCCGATCGTGGCTCCGATCGCGACCCCGACGCCGGTCCCGAACACCAGGCCGAACGCGAGACCGTAGATGAGGCCGCCCATGGTCCCGATCACGAGTCCGGACACGAGGTCCAGGCGAACGGGGTCGCGTGGACCTTTGCGTCTGAGCGTGTGGTCGTCACTCGTGAATCCGCACAGGTCCAGGAGCACGCACAGGATTCCCCCCGCGATGCCGCCGGCGACTCCACCGATCCCTTCGACCTTCTGGCCGTTCTCGAGGGCGAATCGACCCAGCGGAGCGAGTTCGATACCGCCCTGTGCCACGAACAGGCCTCCGAACAAGAGCCCGGGTATGGCACCGACCAGGAACGCGGGTACGAGCGAGTCCGTGACTCGGCTGCGGCCCTGGCGGTTCCGCAGCTGGGACGGGTTGGCATGCCGTGGTGTCGTCCACGCTCCCCACGCGGTCGACACCAGGGTGGGAAGGAGGATCAGGGCGGTCGCGTCCGCGCCCAGCAGGCCGTACGTCGACGACTCGAAGTCGAGTGTGCCGACGCCCGCCGCGAGCATCACCACCACGCTGACCAGCACCGAGTGGATCCCGCGGGCGCGCTCACCGGCCAGGGGCCACAGGTCGTGCAGGACCAGGTCGCTTCCGGACGGCGTCCTTCCTGCAACCGTCCGTCCGGTGACGGTGTTGGCGTGCAGATATCCGGCGAGGACGGCCAGCCAGCCGTGCACCCGCTCCCGGGTATGGCGCGCGTAGGGCCCGCCGGGAGCGGTGAGCGCTGCGACTGCGGTACGAACGTAGAGCTCGTTGAGGTGGTCCCGCATGGCCGCCGGGCGGGCCAGGGCCGGCGACAGGAGGTTCCGCGGCGCGTGCGGATACGCCCCCGTCCCGGGTTCGCGTTGTTCGTGGACGGTCACGGCGGTGGTCAGCCGCCACGGGGTCGACAGCCCTCGCGCGAGCGTTCCGGACGGGTCGGTGTCCAGAGCGTGGATCACGTCTCTCCACCGCATGGGGTCGTCGACACGGGCGAGGATGAAGTCCCGGGCCTGGGCGGGCGTGACGGGAGTGACCTCGACGCGAGCGGCGTCCCTGGCCCACACGTCCAGCGCCTCGTAGGGACCGCTGCGGCAGGTCACCACCACCCCCGCGAGTTCCCGCCCTCTGGTGTAGGCGTTCAACGCGTGCAGGGCCCGTCGCGCTCGCGGACCCCCGCGAACACCACCGGCGGGTCCACCCGGGGCCCCTCCGGCATCGGTGGCGTCCATCTCGTCCAGCCCATCCAGAACCGGCAGGATCATGCCCGCCTCGACCAACGCCTTCGCGGTGTCGCCGGCCATCTGGTACACCCGTTCCAGATGCTCGCGCACCCAAGTCTCCACCGCCCGGCCCGCTTCGGCGGCATGCCCGACACGGCCCGCATCGTCGTCCGGCAGGGTGGTCCAGGACGCCAGGGACATCCGCACCGGCACCGGGTCCCTCGTGTCACGTCCCTCCAACAGGGCCAACAGGAGCTCGAGGGCCAGAACCGTCTTGCCCGATCCGGGTGCCCCCGTGATCACCAGACGGCGAGGGCGCAACCTTCGGTAGTAGTCGACGACCGCGCCCAGACGCCCGTCGGGATCCGCGCCCGCGGCATTGCGTGCCGGCGCGGGGCGCAGCGCGAAACGCAGGTCGATCGGCTTGTGATCGTTGCCCAACAGCCGCGCCCGCTCCGGGCTTTCGGCACGCAGGACCTTGTCGGCGAGCCGGCCGGCCATCACGGTGACGTCGGTCATCTGCAGGCGAAACGAGACGAACGACATATACGCCGCCCCCACGCCGATGCCCAACCCCGGCAACGCGATGGCCGCGCTCAGCCAATCGACGTCACCCCGCTTGACCTCGTGCGATCCCCACCCGACGACCCACACCACACCCATCAGACACAGCGCGGCCCATGCCCACCCGGCCGCACGCCCCCTACGTCGCCCCATGACTGGTCATCATGACGACCCGCGCCCTTTCCGCGTCGGGCTTTGCCCGATCGCGACACAACGCTGCCGTCACTGCGTTGGGGCGGAGTGACCTTTCCGAACAACGGTACTTCGCCGAGGGACCGCGGCGCGTCCTACACGCCGCCTCCGAGAACACCGGCCGGGAGCCGTGCACATGGGTCGTGACGGACATGTTGTTGCTCGCAGGCGCAACGAGACCAGCCCCCTGCGAGGAGTTTTCGGTCCAGGCTGCGCACGCCCGTTGGCGTCGGTGGGTCGCCGACAACGAGGCCGGCCAGGTGCTCGAAGCACAGTGGGGCCGCTGGCGGTGGTCTCGACCCGGCTGAATTCCGGTGCTGCAGGGACGACGGCGGCTGCAGGGCCGGTTTGCCGACGTTGGCTTGCGCGAGACGGTGGCAGAGCTTCTCCAGCTCGCGCTGCGCGGCAGCGGCCCGGACAACATCACTGTCATCGTGGCCGACGTCCTGGACAGCGACTCCGGCGACACCCCCGCCACACATCGCTCCGACACCCCCATTGTGGTCGGCGCGGTCGCCCGCTCGCCAATCGGGCCGGTCCGCTGCCGCGATCAGGATTGTTGCTCCTCGCCCGGGGCGTCGGGGTCGGCCTCGGCAAGCTCCCCATCCCTGCGGTTCTTCCGCTGCCCGCGCGAACCGGTACCGCGAGGTTGATCACCGCGGTTGCTGTGACGGGGCGGTTCGTCGCCGACTCCCGCTTCGTTGGGGAGCTTGGTGACCTTCAGGCCGGCCAAGCGGCCGCGGGTGGCCTGGCCGGTGTCGCATGTCAAAAGGCGCACGTCGCGGCCTGCGACGGCCCGGATGGTGGCGGCACGTTCGATGATCTCGTCGTCGGCGATCGGTCGGCGGGTGTGCCCCGGCGGGTCCAGGACGATCTCTGTGGTGACCTGTCCGACGATGGATCGACCCTCGCCCGTCGCCCGAGGGTGCAGGGTGCCGGTGGTGCCCGAGGTGATCGCTTCGTCCAGGCGTCCCAGTGTGTGGCCGGCGCGCCATCTGGGGTGGTTGCCGCCCGTTTCCTTGAGCCGGTCGAGTTCGTCGACCACCACGATCGGGAACAGCAGGTGGATCTCCTCGTCGGTGGGCAGGGCCATGACCTCGTGCAGGTCGGTGTCGGCGAGGGGTTGGGGGCTGTTGAGGTAGAAGCTGGAGTCGGCGACGACAAGCCGGATCGGGCCGCTCCAGCGCATGATGTGCTCGTTGAGGGTGTCCACCGCTGCGCCGAGGGCGGCTGCGCGGTCGGTGAGTTCCTGGTCGACGAGGCCGTTGACCAGGCGTTGCTGGACGCTTCCGGCCAGGGTGCCGCAGGCCCCGAGGAGGGCGTAGTAGCGGCGTGTCTGGATGAGGCGGTCAATGTCCTTTCCGCTGACCTGGTCCTGCAGGAGCCGGACGGCGTCGGTGACCCACTCCAGGTATTGCAGCAGCCGCGTGTACGCGGCGGAGGGGGCGGCGCCCCGGAGGTTGGATGCGTCCAGGTGGAGCTTTTTGAGGGTCTCGAGGATGGTGTCTCGGTGGGCGCCCGGCCGCGGGGTGATGAGCATGGGCTGATCGTGCCAGGGCGCGGGTGAGGTGTCGCCGGTACGGCAGGCAGCCGGCGGGATGCGGCAGCGCACACGGTGTCGGCACCGCCTGCGGGCCGCGTGGATCCTCCTGATCAACGCCCCCTCCAGGAGCCGGGGTTGGGTGGCGTAGGTGGGTGAGGCGGGTTGCAGGTCCAAGCGCCCGTTGTCGGGAGCGTAGTGGCCGACGCGGACGGGTTCGCCGTACTCGGGACAGGCCCGAGGCCAATCCGAGGCGTTGCCCACCCGCATTCGAGCGGGCAACAGATGCTGGCAACGGGCCTGCCCGCCCGTTGGTCGTCACCGGTCTCCGCGATCGGGCCGGGAGCGGTGGTGCTGGTGCGGCGCGGCCGGCCGTGAGGGCGCCGCTCGTTTGCGTCCGCCTCTGGAGCGATCTTTGGGCCTGTGGCCCGGAGTGGAAGCGACCCGGCAAGCGTGTAGTCGACGCCGTCACCTGCGGAGGTATCGCGCGGCAGCCATTCCCGGCTGCTTCATTGGTTGGTCAGCCACCAGGCGATCCAGCCTCCCATGGTGGTCCCGACTCCGGTCGCGGCGCCGTGCACCGCGGTCACGGTGAGGGACCGGCCCACACGAACCGCGCGCGCTCGAACGCGGACTCGTCGGATGGTGGGCGGCACAGAGGCAGGGGCGATACCGTCCAGGTTCGTCTCGCGAGTCGGGTCGCTCTCCCGCATCAAGACGTTGTCGAACAGCCAAAGAGCGGTCTTGGAGTAGATCTTGCGGATGCATCGTCCGTGCCTTGTACGACAGCGAGCAGTCGTCGAACCGATCGGGGCCGTCTCGGGGTTCGGCTCGATATTCGTCGGTGTGATCTCTTCGGTGATTGGAGCCCGGTCGATGTCCATAGCAGTCCCTCGAATGTCCGGTAGCCGCGCGCAGATTCGGGCCAAACAATCCGAGTTCTGAGGCGGACGCCTCCTTGCTGAGGCGTGATCCAACCATCAAGCCGAAGGTGTCCACCATGGACGATCGGCCACAAAATCGGACGGTCCGGCATCATGTCCGGACGGTTCCGGACGGCTCCGGATCGAGGAGGCAAGGGATGGGAAGGACCGGGGATTTGAAGCGGCCTGTGTTGAGCGACGGTCCGCTGAAGGATCTCAACGATGCTCTGCACGAGTTGCACCTGAGAGCCGGGCTGCCGTCGTTGACCATGATGAGTAAGGCGATGGGCAACAGAATCGGTCGGAGCAGCTTGCACGAAGCGTTTTCCGGCACGAATCGCCCCGCTTGGGACACCGTGGACGCTTTGGTGGAGATCCTGGGCAGTCGGGCGCGTGGCACCACGGCCGAGCGCGAGTTGGACCTGTTCGACAGACTGTGGAGGCTCGCCGCCAGCGCCACACTCGCCGAACCCCAGAGCCAGCCGACAGCGGAGAGCCGGGAGGCTTCCGAATCCACACTCGCGGACCACTGGGTTCTGAGCGTGGAAATAGCTGGATTCACAGGAATTTCGGACGTATTGCAAGTGCAACGCCGCCGATGTCTGTTTGTGATGCTCGGCGAAGCCCTCGAGTTTTCCGGGATGTCGACCGCCGGTCGCGTCGACCTCGGAGACGGCGTCGTTCTCACGGCACCCGTCGAGTCGACCGGACCCGGATCGGTCCTGGGTTTCCTACTTCATCTCCAAAGGCTCCTCCACCGGGGAAGCAAGGACATCGCGGATCTTCGCCTTCGCGTGTCCGTCGCCCGAGGCCTGCTCGGCTTCTCCGACGCGGGGTGGACAGGCTCCGCGTTGTCGGCCTCGACGCGGATGCTTGAAACCCATCACTTGCGTCGACTCGTAAACGTTGAATCAACCGCGCGGCTGGGGGTCATCGTCACAGCGGAGACACGCGACACGCTGGTCGATCGCGCGTATCTCGGATTCGACGCCACCATGCTCACCCCCGTCACAGTGCAGACCAAGGGCGAAAGCTTCCGGGCTTGGATGTTCCCGGCCGAGACGGAACCACAGACAGCACGAAGCGGACCATGAGCAGGTATCCGACCCCAGGTAGGAGGCGAACGCCGTCGTCGCACCGGCACACCCGTTTTCGATCGCCACGCGCTTAAGTGGGGCGGAAATGCGTCCGGTTCCCGCCGCCGACGGCCTTCGCGCACGTCGCCCCGTCGGCGGGTGCGGTCTCGTCGAACGTAACACCCGGGGTCCTTCACCGAGCGTCCCGACCCCGGTGGCGGTCGGCCTTCGGACCGACCGAGGATCGCAACTGGTTCGCCGCAATGGCAATCGCGATCGGTGCCGAGTGGCGGTCGACCTTCGGGTCGACCGAGGGTCGCAACTCCGCCGTGTTGGCCAAGTGCGACGCGCGGATGTCGTGGCGGTCGGCTCACGAGCCGACCGAGGATCGCAAAAGCAGACATTATTGACGTGTGTGGGTTTCCCCTCGGCTCCGCGCCGGTCGGTGTTCGGGCTTGCCGATGTTCGATGCGCAGAGTGCGTTTGGCGCCAAGGGATAGGCTGCGCTTGCGGTCGGTGCCGCAACGGCCGCAGCGGACGGTGGTCTTCTGCTTCGGAACCCCAAGCGCACACGCGACACGCCTACTGCGCCGAAGTCGAAGGTCCGCTTTGTTCACGAACGATGATGCCGGTGGGCTTCCGAACGCAGTGCCTTTGGCGGGATTTCCCTGCTTGGACAGGGGTGGCGGTCGCCCTTCAGGGCGAGCGGGGATCGCAACCGGTGGACGATCACAGTCAGTCGTCGCGACCCCAGGGTGGCGGTCGCCCTTCAGGGCGACCGGGGATCGCAATTAGTAACTACTACGCGCGCGCGCGAGACGCGCGCCAGTTGCGGTCGACCTTCGGGTCGACCGAGGGTCGTGACTTGCACGTGGGCCGCTGCATGGTCACGGTTCACGGTGGCGCCGGGTGGGTCGAACGGGCGCTCTAACCTGTGGGCATGAGTCTCTACTTCGACCCCGGGACCGCGATCGACGACAACGATCGCAAGTCGTTCCTGGCTCGTTGGGAGGAGCGGCTCTGGTTGAACGTACCCGGGCCCTTGTACTGCGGTGAGACCGACACCTGCTGGACGGGACGGCTCTCGGCCCCCGACCACGTCCTCTACGGCGAGGACTACTTCACCGAGTACATCTACCGCCAGCCCCGGTCGGCGGCCGAGACGGCGCTCCTGGTCGAGGCTGCGGAGTGCGAGGTGTTCGGCCGTTACGGTTGCGACGGCGACACTAACTGGACCCCGTCGGCGGTTCGGGACCGGTGGCGTGATCGGGGACGGATCACGCGGTACCTGGCACAGGAACACCACGACTGGGCCGACGACCCCGAAGCGGTGAGGCAGGGCGTCCGGGCGGGGATCCGGGGCTTTGCGTCCTACATCGACGGCGAGTTGGCCACCGATCTGCGCATCTACATGTACTGGCTGGAAGAGCGACGGTTGCCCGAGCCGGGCAACCGGCTGCCCGATCTCTAATCGGGTCCCGCACGAGAGGCTCCTCCCGCTGCCTGCGATGAGGGGCAGTCGACCGCAAGGGAGCGGCGCTTCATCCCGCCCGCGACGCAGGGCACCGGTATCGGCGTGGCCCCGGGGGTCAGCGTGCGGCCGGGAGGCTCACGCGCGGGGTGGTCGGGGTGGGCGTGGGGGTGGTTGCCTGGGCCGGGTGTTCGCGCAGGAGCAGGCCGGCGGTGAGTGCCACCAGGCAGGCGGTGAGGCCGTGGATGCCGAGGGCCGTGACGGTGGAGCCGTCGTTGCTCAGCACGATCGTCATGTCGCCGGCCGGGATGAAGGTCATGGCGAGCATCGTCCAGCCCAGTGCCCGACGGTGTCCGGTCAGCAGGAGGGCGAAGATGACCAGCCCGGTGCCGATGTCGCGGACGCCCTTGACGGCGAGGAACCCGGTGCCCTGGTGTTCGGGCCAGGTGGGCAGGCCGAAGCCGGACGCGGTCGACTGCGGGGCGAACAGGTAGGCCAGGCCGACGTAGATGATGAACGCGCCACCGAGCGCGGCCAGAATGGTGGTGAGGGTCCTGAGCTTCATGGGTGTTCTCCCGAGTGTCGGGCCGGTGGGACCGGCCGTCGTCGCCTTGTGGGGAAAACACTCGCCGAGTGGCCCTGGAAGGCACATGGAAGCGACTTGGAGGCAACCCGGACGGCGAGCGGGGAGCCGCCGGGGCCGGGCCCGGACGGCCCGCCGACACGTGGTGGCCGCGCCCGCCGCCAACGTCCGCATCGCCGACCGCATCCTCGTCACGGACACCGGACGCATCCTCGAGACCGGACCTTCGACGAACTCGTCGACGCCGGCAGCCCCTTCAGCGAGCTCCACAAACTCCAGCAGCGCTGAAGCGAAGCAACCCCGCAGGCGCCCCGGGTTCGTCCGGTGCGGGAACCCCTGCAGTTGCCGGCACCTGCACTCCGGTGGCAGAGAGGCCACAGCGCCCCTTCGGCCAGGACGAGGGAACATCCCCGCGAGCGCGGGGCCGACTGCGTGACCTGGTGTTCTACCAGCGGGTAATGGTGTTTTTGATTAGTTGTATCTTGCCACCAGGCTTGGATCATTTGTCGTCTGTCTTCGGTGGCCTGCCGATCGACTCATCCGAGATCGTTGATTGTCCTGCTCATGGTGAACGGGCCGCGCTCGACAGCACCGTAGTTGACCCGGAGGCTCGCGGGTTCCGCTTCTGCGGGTCGTGTGGCTGATCGCCCGTTGAGTCGTTGCTTCACCTGCCCGCCGTACGTCGCGATCATGCTCTCTCTGGCTCTTGCCGATCTGTAGGTAACGGAAGGGCGTGTCTGGTCGCCGGGCTCGAGCTCAAGGCCCCTCGTTGAAGAATTCGTCGGGCTCGGCTCGCGACTTCACGTCTTGTGTCAGTGCGACCTCGTAGAGTCCCGGCCTCGTTGTCGATGGAGGAGTGGACCATGCCGGATGCATCGGGCGATTTACTGCGGATCAGAGGCGATCACGCTGCCCTCCTGGGCGCGTTGTGGGGCAAATCCGCAGGTAAGGCCGGCGGGCGCGTCAATCTGTTGCTGTCGCATCTGCTGGACACCGCTGCCGTGGCGGAGCTGATCTGGGATCGCTACCTCGCTCCGTCGACTCGCCGGGCGCTCGACGAGCTTGCGGGTGGGAGAGGACGAGGGAAGCGGCTGTTCTGTTGGTTGTGTGCCGTGCACGATGTCGGTAAGGCGACACCACCCTTCCAGCAGATGGATCGTGCGGGCTCCCAGGCCGTGAAGGCAGCCGGCTTGGGTTGGCGGAGGGAGGCCGGGCCCAGGGAATGGCAGCACGATCGCGCGGGTGGGCGCGTGTTGATCGATCAGCTGCGGGCCTCCGGGTGGCGGGATGAACAGGTCGACTGGGTGTGGCCGCTTGTGGCAGGGCACCATGGGCTCTTCCCGACCATGGGGTCTTTGGCCCTGCGAGGAAGTAAGCGCACCCTCTTCAATGGGGACGCGCGGTGGGAGATCGCCCAACGGGCCCTGCTGGAGGTGGTGACCGCCGCGCTCGGGTTCGAGTCCGTGATCGAGGTGGAACCGGTGCGGGCTCCTTCTCGGGCGACGCAGCTTCAGGTGAGCGGCTTGATCGTCATGGCTGACTGGATCGCCAGCGACGAGAAGCACTTCGTGGGCGTCGACTCCCTGGCGTCTTTGGGCATGGAACCCTCGCGTGAACGCGCCGCCAAGGCCTGGGAGGAGCTGGGTCTGAGGGGCGGCTGGGGGAACCTGCCGCCTCCCGGCGCCGACGTGTTCCGGGAGCGGTTCGGTGAGGAACCGCGGCCGTCGCAGGCCATGGTGTTGCGGGCCGCGCGCGAGATGACCGAGCCGGGATTGATGATCGTCGAGGCTCCGATGGGAGAGGGAAAGACGAAGGCCGCGTTCGCCGCGGCGGAGGTCCTGGCCTCGCGGTTCGGCGCCGATGGGGTGTTCATGGGGATGCCGACGCAGGCCACCTGCGATCCGATGTTCGATCAGATGCGCGCCTGGTTGCGCGGCATCGACCCGGAACTCGTTACCCAGGTGGCCCTCTTGCACGGCAAAAGCAGGTTCAACCCCGAGTGGAAGACACAAGCCGACGCCGGGGCGGGCCCCCGGAGCGCACGGTTTTCCGGTGTCGACGAGTTCGGCTTCGATTGCTGCGACGATCCCTACCTGGACGGCGGAGGCGGCACGGTCGCCCAAGCGCTCGCCGGGTGGTTCCTGGGCCGCCATCGGGGCCTGCTGGCGCCTTTCGTCGTCGGCACGATCGACCAGTTGTTGTTTGCGGCGACGCGTACGAAGCACGTGATGCTGCGGATGGCCGGGCTCGCGGGCAAGGTCGTCATTCTCGACGAGGTACACGCCGCGGACGTGTACATGGGGCAGTTCCTGCAGGAGGCGCTCCGGTGGCTCGGGCAGGCCGGCGTCCCGGTCGTGATGCTGTCCGCGACCCTCGCGCCCGCGCAGCGCCACACGCTGGTGGGCGCCTACCTCGCGGGCGCGGCTTCGCGGACCGAATGTGATCTGTCCGACTGGGTCGAGCCGCGGGGCTATCCGTGCGCGACGTCGGCTTGGTGGGACGGGGAACGAGCCCGGTTCGGTATCGACGCGGCGCCCGCGTGGCGCGAGGTGCAGTTGCGCGAGGGCGAGACGATTCCTGCGGTCCGGCTCGAGGTACTGCCGGAGACGGTGACCGGGACCGACGAGAATCGCGCGGCCGCGCAGCGCGTCGCGGACGACGCGGTCGCCGACCTCCTGGCGGATCGGCTCGCCGACGGCGGTTGTGCCCTGGTCATTCGCAACACGGTCGGGCGAGCCCAGTCGTTGACGAAAGTCCTGATCGAGCGGTTCGGCAAAGGGGAAGTCCGGCTGCTCCACGGCCGGTTGACCGTGCAGGAACGGGCCGATCGAACCCGGGCCGCCCTGAACGCACTCGGAGCATCGGACGGGGATCGCGTCCGTCCGGCCCGTTTGGTGCTCGTGGCGACGCAGTTGGCCGAGCAATCCTTCGACGTCGACGCGGATCTCCTGATCACGGATCTGACCACGGTCGATCTGCTGCTGCAGCGGATCGGGAGGCTGCATCGTCACACGGGCAGGGTCCGCCCGCATGCCGTGCGCGAACCCCGAGTCGTGGTGACCGGATTCGCTCCCACCGACGACGGACCACCGGACATGCTCGGGGCGTCCGAGGCGATCTACGGACGCTGGCCGCTGCTCCGGACCGCGGCGCTGGTCCTCGAAGCCGCCGCGCGAGACGGTTGGCGCGTACCCGCGCAGGTTCCCGAACTCGTCGGCCGCATCTACGGGCGGACGCGCGACGTGGTCCCGGCGGCGTGGCAGTCGGCGGAGGACGAGGCCCTCCTGGTCTGGGAGGACGACAGGCGCGGCCGCATCGAGAACGCCGAGCGCTTCCTGCTGACCCGCCTCGGCGAGCACGAGAACCCGACGCTCGAGGGATTGCATTTCGCGGGGGCGTTGGACGGGGGCGAGCGCGGTCTCCAGGCCGTCGTGCGCGACGGCCTGCCCAGTGTCGAGGCCGTCCTGGTGGTCGGCGAGCCCGGCGGCGGATACCGGACACCGACCGGCCGTGCCCTGACGGTGAACGGTGACGTCGCCGAGGTCCTGCTCGACGAAGTTCTGGGCGGGACGGTGCGGTTGTCGACGGGCCAGAGCCGGGTCGCGCAGAAGGAGTTGAAGCCACTGCCCGGATGGCTGGGCGACCCCTGGCTGCAGCACAGCCCGGCCCTCGTCCTGAACGCGGACGGACGGGTGGAACTCGGCGGCTACACCCTGCGGTACGACCGCGTGCTCGGGCTCGTGGAGGAGACCGCACCCGACTTCGCGGGCCGTCCTAAAAGACGGCGGTAGGCGCGGTCGGGACCGTCGACGACGATCCCGACCGCCCCCGCGAACGCGGGGCCCACCCGGCGACCTGGGTCGGTGCGAGACACGGACACGGGTCATCCCCGCAAACGACGCGGGGCCCGGGCCGGATTCTTCCATTCCGCCGCGTCGCTCTCGTCGAGTGTGCCAGGGTTTTTACCGAAACCTCTTTTAGACAAGGACAGTTGGGGGCTATTCAGCATGCCCACATTCAGCCTGGTGGACGACCCGTGGCTGACCCTCGCCCCGAAGGGTGGAGGGCCGCCCGAACTCCACTCCGGGCGCCACGCCGTGATCAATGCCGCCGACTTCGAAGGCATCGTCGTCGAACTGCCGACCCAGGCACCGGCACTCCTGCGCCAGTTCTTCCTGCCGATCGTCAGATCGGCACTCGATCCACCCCGCGGCCGCTCCGGATGGCTCGAGCGCTTCCGCGCCGGCGCCTTCGACAAGGACGAGAAGAAGCGGCTGAACACCTACTTCGACACCCATCACGACCGGTTCGACCTCTTCCACCCCAGACACCCGTTCGCCCAGGTCGCGGGACTGCGCACCACCAAGGACGAGACCAAGGGATCCGCGCTGCTCGTCGCGACCGCCGCCACCGGCAACAACGTGCCGCTGTTCGCGTCGCGGACCGAGGGCGACCCGCTGCCGCTCACACCCGCCGAGGCCGCCCACTGGCTGCTGCACACCCACTGCTGGGACACCGCCGCGATCAAGACCGGCGCCGCCGACGACCCCCAGGCGAAAGCAGGCAAGACGACCGGCAACCCGACCGGCCCCCTCGGACAACTCGGCGTGGTGGTGCCGACCGGCCGCAACCTGTACGAGACCCTCCTCCTGAACACGCCGTACCGCACGGGCGCCATCCCCGGCGACAAACCCCAATGGGAGCAGCCCCCGGCCGGACACACGTGGAAACCCCGAGGAGCCCACGGCCTCCTCGACCTGTGGACCTGGCAGTCACGCCGGATCCGACTCGTTCCCCAGGAGACCAACGACGGGACGATCCGGGTCACCCGCGTGATCATCACCGCGGGCGACCGCCTCAAGGAGACCCCGGACTTCGAACCGCACACCGCCTGGTCGATCCCCCCGACAAGCAAGAAGACCACCCAGGGACCCTTGCGCCGCCCGCGTCGCCACCAGCCGGGAAGGGCGGCCTGGCGCGGCCTGGACGCGCTCCTGGAAGCGGACGCGCGGATGTCCACCGGAGCGGGCAAGACCTCGGCCGGCTTCGAGACGAGCGCGCTGGTCGACCAACTCCGCGACCTGGGCGACGCGCTCCCCCACGACTACCCCATCCAACTGGAGATGACCGGGATGTCGTATGGGACCCAGTCGGCCGTGGTCGACGACGTCCTCTTCGACGCCATCCCACTGCCGCTGACCGCACTCGCCGCCGACAGCCCCGCCCGCGAAGCCCTACTCGAAGCCGCCGAACAGGCCGAGGAACTCGCCCGCGCGATCAACCACCTCTCTGCCGACCTGCGCCGCGCGGCGGGCGCCGACCCGATCCCCTGGGACAAGGGCCAACGACCCGGCGAACTCCTGCTGCACGCCCTCGACCCGCTGATGCGTCGACTGCTCGCGGGCCTGCGCAAAGCCGGCGAAGACGCCGACCGGGTCGAACGCGGCCTGCTCGCATGGGAACAACTCGCCTGGCGGCACGCGAACGACATCGCCGACCAGGTCGTCACCGCCGCCGCGCCGGGAGTGTTCGGCGGGCGCACCGTCGACGACAACGGCCGCGAACGCACCTATCGCCTGGCCACCGCCGACGACAACTTCCGATTCCAGCTCCGACGCACCCTCACCCGGGCCGTCGAGGCAGCCGAGGCCGCACGGCGCAACGCCGCAAAACCACAAGAGGACGAGGATGACAACGCCTGACATCCAACAGGGCGAGCGGTACTGGGACACCCGCATCGGCGTCGACGGCCGCTGGCGCATCGACCACGCCACCGGATACGTCGGCCCGCCACCCGGCGCCGACCTCGCGGCGATGCGCACCGGCCTGGGACGCGCCCCCGGCGAGGCATGGGCGGTATGGACGTTCTGCGTCTCCGAAGTCGACGAACGCCTCGCCCGCCAGGACCGCATGTCCGCCGAACAACGGGCCGAACACGCCGCGTTGGCCCTGTACGGCCTCCACCAGCAGTCGCAGTCGACACCCATGCACAAGGCCGGCGTACGCCCCGCCCAGGCCCTGCGCGCCCTGCGCGCCTCGGGAAAGTTCAGCGAACAAGCCGTCGACAGGCGCGTGGACGCCGCCGCCACCGCCACCCGACCCGAAGCGCTCCACATCCACCTGCGCGGCCTGATCACCCAACTGCGCACCGTCGCCCAACCACTCGACTACAACGCGTTGCTCGAAGACCTGCGCGAGTTCGAACAGCCCGACGGACGCCGCCGAGTCCGCAGGCGCTGGGGCCGCGACTACCACGGCTGGAAACCGGACGCCGAACCCAAGCCGTGACACACGCGCCCCACATTCACCCGATCCCACGAACCCCGGAGAAACCGATGACCCTCGCCCGCACGTACGTCGACATCCACATCCTGCAGACCGTCCCACCCGCCAACCTCAACCGCGACGACCAGGGCAACCCCAAGGAGGCCTACTTCGGCGGCGTCCGCCGCGCCCGCGTCTCCTCCCAGGCATGGAAACGCGCCACCCGCATGGAGTTCGCCTCCCACCAGCCCCAAGGCGAGCAGGGCACCCGCACCAAGCGCATCGCCGCGGAACTCGCCACCCGCCTCGGCCGCACCGGCCTCGACGCCGAACAGGCACAGCGACTCGCGACCGCACTGCTCACCCCACTGGGCGTCAAACCCGGCAAGAAGGCCGGCGACACCGCCTACCTGCTGTTCTACGGCCACCGCCAGGTCGAGGACATCGTCGACCTGGTCGCCGACGACGCCAAAGACCTCGTCGCGCTCGACGACACGGCCCTGGTCGAGGCCGTGAAGAACCTGCCCGTCGCCGACCGCCTCCGCACCGGACACCCCATGGACGTCGCCCTCTTCGGCCGCATGGTCGCCGACATCCCCTCCCTCAACGTCGACGCCGCCACCCAAGTCGCCCACGCCCTGTCCACCCACGCCGTCGAACTCGAATTCGACTACTACACCGCCGTCGACGACCGGAACACCGCCGAGGAAACCGGCGCCGGCATGATCGGCACCATCGGCTTCAACTCCGCCACCCTCTACCGCTACGCCACGATCGGACTCCACCAACTCGAAGCCAACCTCGGCGACCCCGACGCCGCCATCCAAGCCGTCCGGCTCTTCGTCCAGGACTTCGCCCGCGCCGTCCCCTCCGGACACCAGAACACCTTCGCCCACCGCACCCTGCCCAGCCTCGTCGCCGTCGCCATCCGCAGCGACCAACCCGTCAACCTCGTCTCCGCCTTCGAGGAACCCGTCCCCGGCACCGACGGCATCGCCGCCGACTCCGCCATCCGCCTCGCCGGGGAGTACGCCCGCGTCACCCAGGCCTGGGGCGGCCCGCAACACATCGACGTCTGCCACACCTTCGACACCAAATCCCCCGCCGGCATGCAACTCGCGGAGGTCTTCGGCGACCAGAGGCCGTTCCCCGCACTGCTCACCGACCTGACGGGCCGGCTCGAGGCGAGGAAGAACGCGTGACCACCGACCGCCGGGTGCTGCTGCTGCGCCTCGCCGGGCCGATGCAGTCCTGGGGCGACCGCAGCGCGTTCAACCGACGCGAGACCCGCCCCGAACCCACCAAATCCGGGATCGTCGGACTGCTCGCGGCCGCCGCCGGGCGCCGCCGCGAGGAGGACATCGAGGACCTGGCCGGGCTGCGACTGGGCGTACGCGTCGACCAGGCCGGGTCGCTGATGCGCGACTACCACACGGTCAGCGACTACCGCGGGCAACCCCTGCCGCAGGCGGGAGTGTCCGCCAAGGGCATCCAGAAGCCGACGTCGCCCGCCAAACACACCCACATCACACAGCGCTTCTACCTCCAGGACGCCGTCTTCGTCGCGGGCGTCGAAGGACCGACCGACCTGATCACGACCCTCTCCACGGCGATCTCCAACCCGGCCTTCCCGCTCGCGCTCGGCCGCCGATCGTGCGTACCCACCCAGCCCGTGAACCTGGGCCTGCGCGAAACGGGCCTGGAGGCGGCGCTGACCGCCGAGGTCTGGCAGATCGGCGACCACGCCCGCAGACGCCACACGGGCAAGGGCCGACCCGCCACCGTGCAACTGTCGGCGACCTTCGACGACACCGACGGCGACGACGTCGCACACGACCAGCCCGTGTCGTTCGACCCACTGCGACGCGCCTTCACGAGCCGGCGCATCCGCCACGACTGGCTGACCGTACCCTCCGGATTCCACAACCCGGACCAAGGCACCGGCGCCACCGGTCACGACCCCTTCGCACTCCTGGACTGGTGACCCATGCCCTACCTGTCCCGCGTCCGCCTCAACCCGCTGCGCGGCGAGAGCCGCACCCTCCTCGCCAATCCCCGAGCGATGCACGGCGCCGTCATGGGCGGCGTCGCCGACCGGCCCACCGAGGAACGCGTCCTGTGGCGACTGGACACCGACAACCCACGACGGCCGATGCTGTTCGTCCTCACCGAATCCAAGCCCGACTGGACCCACATCGTCGAACGCGCAGGATGGCCCGACGCCGACGGCGAACACGCCGCCGTACGCGACTACACACCACTCCTCGCACGGATCGCGATCGGACGCGAGTTCGCCTTCCGACTCACCGCGAACCCCGTACAGAACACGAGCACACCCCAGGCACCCTCGACCATCCAGGACAAACGCAAGTCCGAGACCCACACACGATCCTTCCGCATCGGCCACCGCACCGCCGCCGACCAGATGGCCTGGTTCCTCAAGCGCTGCGAACGCTGGGGATTCACGGTCCCTCAAGCACGAACGGACCCCGCGGCACCAGGCCTCGACGCCCCCGAAAGCGGCGCGGCCGCACGTGAAGCCCGGATCACCGCACGACAACGCCACTCGTTCGGCAAGGACGGCCGCGGCAAACCTCCCGTGGTCCTGACCACGGCCACCTTCGAGGGACGGCTCCGCGTGACCGACGCCGCCCTGTTCGCGGAAAGACTGGTCGGGGGCATCGGCCCGGGAAAGGCCTACGGCTGCGGCCTGATGACCCTCGCCGCGTTGCCGGAGGAGTCCTGAACCGTGCCCGACATCTGGTGGAAGGCCCACCCCCACGACCTGCACCGCCTGGTCGATCGCGTCTCCAGCGTCTACGTCGAACGCAGCCACGTCGACCGCGACGACAACGCCGTCGTCATCATCAACAAACGCGAGACCGTACGCGTCCCCGCCGCAATGATCGCCGTCATGCTGCTCGGACCCGGAACCCGCGTCACCCACCAGGCGATCGCGGTCCTCGCCGACTCCGGCACGGCGGTGTGCTGGGTCGGGGAACGAGGCGTACGGCTGTACGCCACCGGCATCGGCCCCGCACGCGGCGCCGGACTGTTGCACCGGCAGGCATGGCTGGTGACCCGACCCAAGGAACGACTCGCCGTCGCCCGCGCGATGTACGGCATGCGATTCCCCGGCGAGGACGTGTCCAAGACGACAATGCAGGTGCTGCGCGGACGCGAAGGCAGACGAATGCGCGACGTCTACAAGGCCGAATCGGAACGCACCGGAGTGCCGTGGAAACGCCGCGAATACCGCGCGGGCGACGCCTTCGCCGCCGGCGACGACGTCAACCGACTGTACTCCGCGGCGAACGCCGCACTGTACGGCATCAGCCACGCCGTCATCGTGGGCCTGGGCGCGAGCCCGGGCCTGGGCTTCGTCCACACCGGGACGGCAACGTCGTTCGTCCAGGACGTCGCGGACCTCTACAAGGCCGAATATTCCGTGCCGTTGGCCTTCGACCTGGCCGCGAAGGGACTCGTGGACGAACGCGACGCCCGCGTCGGCCTACGCGAACTGATCGTACGCGACAAGCTGTTGGGACGAATCGTGGACGACGTCAAGTCACTGCTGTCCCCCGAAGGAGTCGAAATCCCGGACGTCGAGACCAACGAACTCTGGGACGACCAAACGGGCACCGTCGCGGGCGGCGTCGACTACGGCGGGGACGACGCGCCGGACCTCGTCCGCGAGGCGTCGATGGGAGAGGACCACATCGCCATCCTGGGCCCCGACCTCGACGAACCCACCGAAGGCGGGAGACAGTGACGGTCATCGTGCTCATCGCCGCCCCGGAAGGCCTGCGCGGCCACCTCACCCGCTGGATGGTCGAAGTCAACGCCGGCGTCTTCGTCGGCACCCCCAGCCGACGAGTACGCGACCGCCTCTGGCAACTCCTGACCGAGCGCATCCGGGACGGACAGGCCGTGATGGCCGAACCGGCGAACAACGAACAGGGCTGGGCCGTTCGCACGGCCGGACGCGATCGCTGGCGACCGACGGACTTCGACGGACTGATCCTGTCGGCACGTCCCGGAAAGTGAAGACATCGACAGGCGTGGTGGCATGATGCAACTAAATGAAATCCGTGTTACCAGCCGGTAGAAGCCCAGGTCAGGCAGTGTTGGCCCCGCGCTCGCGGGGATCGCTCCCGCGAGTCCTTCATGAGGTGTGTGCCTTTCGGGTTGGCCCCGCGCTCGCGGGGATCGCTCCCGCCGAGTTCCTCGATGTGCGCGGCCTGCGCGGTTGGCCCCGCGCTCGCGGGGATCGCTCTCGCCGGGGCGGGGTGCGCGTGGCCTACCTGTTGTTGGCCCCGCGCTCGCGGGGATCGCTCTCGACCGTGGCCCCGACTCTCCTCGAGCACGCTGTTGGCCCCGCGCTCGCGGGGATCGCTCCCGTCGACGCCACGGGGACGGCTGGCTGTAGTTGTTGGCCCCGCGCTCGCGGGGATCGCTCCGACGTCGGGAAGTTGGTCCGCGCCTCCCGCAGGTTGGCCCCGCGCTCGCGGGGATCGCTCCTGCTGGTCGTCCCTGTGGCCGGAGGGGACACCGTTGGCCCCGCGCTCGCGGGGATCGCTCCGCGATGCTGAGGCCGACACCGATCTGCTTAGGGTTGGCCCCGCGCTCGCGGGGATCGCTCTCACGCCCCGCGGCCGCGTCGAGCGCTGACCACGTTGGCCCCGCGCTCGCGGGGATCGCTCCTCCCGCCGCGCGCCCACCGTCCGCTCCGACTCGTTGGCCCCGCGCTCGCGGGGATCGCTCCCGCACGACGTCGACGTCATCGCCCGAATCGGGGTTGGCCCCGCGCTCGCGGGGATCGCTCCAGGCACGGCGACGTGTGGGTCTCGGGCAGGAGGTTGGCCCCGCGCTCGCGGGGATCGCTCCGCGCCACGGTGTGGCTGAACTTGGCGCGGGCGGTTGGCCCCGCGCTCGCGGGGATCGCTCCCGACTCTCGGGGTCTAGCCGAGAGCCGGTTCTGTTGGCCCCGCGCTCGCGGGGATCGCTCCGCGGTAGCGCAGTACCAGCACGCGGCCCCGTCGTTGGCCCCGCGCTCGCGGGGATCGCTCCCGTTTTCGAATTCCCTTGCTGGCTCGCTCGTGGTTGGCCCCGCGCTCGCGGGGATCGCTCCACCCTTCGACCATGCTTCCTTCGGGTCCACGTGTTGGCCCCGCGCTCGCGGGGATCGCTCGTAGACCGCGAGCCGCTTCGGGTCGGTCATCCGGTTGGCCCCGCGCTCGCGGGGATCGCTCTTGGTTCGGGCGAACTGCTCTATCAGATAGGGGGTTGGCCCCGCGCTCGCGGGGATCGCTCCCCCGGCAAAAGCGGCCGGGGTTGACGGGGCACGTTGGCCCCGCGCTCGCGGGGATCGCTCCTCCGGGATCAAGACCCCCGATCGCATATGCAAGTTGGCCCCGCGCTCGCGGGGATCGCTCCAGCAGCGGGATGCCCCAGGAGCGGTCGAGCTTGTTGGCCCCGCGCTCGCGGGGATCGCTCGCTCGGTCACTCGACCGTGCGCCGCTACTTCAAGTTGGCCCCGCGCTCGCGGGGATCGCTCTCCGCGACCGCAGATCCGACAGGTCCACCTCGAGTTGGCCCCGCGCTCGCGGGGATCGCTCCGGCCTCGTGACCGGGCATTTCCCGGTGGACCCGTTGGCCCCGCGCTCGCGGGGATCGCTCCGCACGTCGGACGGCGGCCAAAAGTGCGTCACAGTTGGCCCCTCGCTCGCGGGGATCGCTCCACGAACTCCCTGCGGAGGAGCGGCTCTCCAGGGTTGGCCCCGCGCTCGCGGGGATCGCTCCGACCCGCCCGACATGCGACACACGTCCGGGGAGTTGGCCCCGCGCTCGCGGGGATCGCTCCCGCTCACAGATCGCGTCGAGTTCCTCGCGCGGGTTGGCCCCGCGCTCGCGGGGATCGCTCGTTCGGTACCCGATACGCCCAGGACGATGCACGGTTGGCCCCGCGCTCGCGGGGATCGCTCTCCCATGAGAACGGACCCCGCGTCTGATGATCGGTTGGCCCCGCGCTCGCGGGGATCGCTCTACGGGGTTCGCCCAGAACCGACCCACTGCGCTGTTGGCCCCGCGCTCGCGGGGATCGCTCCACCGCCCGCTCGTGCTCGCCCGCGCCCGTCGTGTTGGCCCCGCGCTCGCGGGGATCGCTCCCCCGGCCGGGTTGGCCGCCGTGGTTGGCCCCGCGCTCGCGGGGATCGCTCCGGGCCCCGACGCCGCGGCCGTTGCCGTCGACCGTTGGCCCCGCGCTCGCGGGGATCGCTCCTCACCATGGGCGGGTGACCCGGTGGCCGTATGGTTGGCCCCGCGCTCGCGGGGATCGCTCCACCCGTTCCGGGCGCGGCCTGTCCAGTACGGCGTTGGCCCCGCGCTCGCGGGGATCGCTCGATCGAGCGGGGCGAGCGCCCGCCGAGCCAGCAGTTGGCCCCGCGCTCGCGGGGATCGCTCCTGCACCACCATTCGTGCTGGTGTCGCGCCTGCGTTGGCCCCGCGCTCGCGGGGATCGCTCCATCTCGCGCGTGACCATCGCGTCCTCGGCCGCGTTGGCCCCCCGCTCGCGGGGCCGACGACCCGCACATCTGGCACGTCAGGGTCAGAGTCGGAACAGCCCCACGTTTGCGGGGCCGACCCCGGATGACCTGGGCATCTACGAGCGGGTAACAGCGCCTTCAATGGCCCACCTATGCGTCGGCTCCGGCGAGGCGGATCTGCTGCGACACCACGGTAGTTCACCCGACGGCCGCATCGGGGCTCGCCGAGTGGGGACCGTTCCGGACCGACCGACGCACGATTGGGGGCAGCCTCCGTCTTGGATGTAGGTCGGATCGAACTGCAGGCCCGCCGCTGCGCCGGACTGGCCATATTCCCGGACGTTGTCCCATCGGGAGGGACTCCCCGCCGTGCTCTCAGGCGATTCGGGGCGGATTCTTACGGTCGAGGCAGCGCAATTCCCGCGTTCGCGGGGCCACCCGTGGTGCGAAGCTGCGCGCCGGAGCAATCCCCGCTCACACGCGGCCGACCACCCTGGTCCCGACGGGACTTTCGCATGGGTCTGTCCCCCTGGCACTTCATACAGTGCTCTGGTTGCAGAGTACACACGTCTCCCAGGAGAACCGACGCAGTCGTGCCTGCTTCACATGCGTGGCTGTATCTCCGTAGTCGATGTTGAGATGGCGTCCGAGAACGACAATGGCCACGCTGTTCGCGCCTGCGGCCTTGAGTGCGGATGCCGCGGACTGGGCGTGATGGCCGGTGGTCCAGGTGTCGTCGATCAGGAGCACGTTCTCGCCTCGGACAGGCGAGGAGGTGTACCGCGATGAGGATGCGGTACGGCCGAGTTGGGCCGCGTTGGGCGTCGCGGTGAGAAGGTCGCGGTAACGGTCTCGGGTGACGCCCACCATGCCCGCGACGATCGTCCGTAAGGGATGGTCGACGCGGCCGCTGGTACTGGGCACGACGGTGACCGTTGTCAGACCGGGGACCGAGCAGTGTTCGGCGATGCAGCGCTCGTGACGTTCGAGGAAGCGCCACAGGACAGCCGCCAGGCCCGTCCTGAAGTACTCCTGCTGGGGTCCCACGGTGTTCTTGTATCGCCAGAGTTCGTTGGCGTACTGCTCGCGTTTGAGGGCCAGGCTGACGGGGATCACGGCGTCGGCCACGCCTGCCGCGAGGATTCCGCGTGCCTCGTGGCACGGCCAGCAGGTCGAGTACTCGGCCTTCGCCGGGCCCTTGCAGACCCGGCAGACGGCGGGCCCGGGCACCAGGGGGTGCACAAGGAAGTTGGCGTAGCGCGCGGACAGTTCGGCGACGGTTGCCACGTGTGTCCGCCCGCCTATGCCCAGGTCAGTTCGCCGGTGGTTGGGACGAGGGAGTCGATCCGTCGGAAGACGTCCTCGGGTCCGTCGATCACGGTGGTGTTCGGCCGGGCCGCGTAGTCGCGTGCCCAGGCGTGTGTCATCAACGATCGCATGAGGAAGACCCGGCGCCCGTGCTCCAGGGCGAGGCGGGCCTGCATGCGGGCGCCACTGCGGTAGGCGGCCTCGATCACCACCGTTGCGAGGCTGTAGCCGCTCATGACGGCGTTCCGCATCGGGAAGGAGGTCTTCGAGGGTGGTGCGTCCGGCCAGAACTGGGAGATGACCAGTCCGCGGTCGGCGATCTCCTGCTGCAGGCGAGCGTTCTGGGCCGGGTAGCAGCGGCGCAGTCCGGTTCCGATGACGGCGATGGTGCGGCCACCGGCCGCGAGCGCGGCGTGGTGGGCCGCGGTGTCGATGCCGGCGGCCAGGCCGGAGACGACGGTGACGCCCCGTTCCGCGAGCCCGCCGGCGATGGCGCCGGCGTGGTCGACCCCGTTCGGGGTCGGCGTTCGAGTGCCGACGACGGCGACCCGAAGATCGTCTTCGATGCTCGCGCCGCGCAGGAAGAGGAAGGGAGGGCGCTGGTGGACCAGTCGGAGGTACAGGGGGTATTCCTCGTCCAGGATGGTTACCAGCCGCATGCCGTCGCGTTCCCACGCGGCGATCTCGGCGACGATCGATTCCAGGTCCACGACGGGCTCCACGGCAAACAGGGCGCCCTGGCTTTCCGGCCTCTCCAGGACCTCTCGCGCGCTGCCGAGGGTTTCGACCTGGTCGGTGATCTCGGACCAGGAGCGGTCCGCCTGCCGCAGAAGGGCTACGAGAGCGGCACGCTCCAGCTCTTGATCCATGGCACAAGTATAGGAACCGACACCCCTGGAATTTGTCGAACAACTTTTCGATCCGATAACGCCGCGCAGCGTCTCGCGACCTGCGTGGTGGCCGGCGTCCACCCGACCAGGGATTGCAACGCTCTGGGTAACTTCGTCGTCGGTGCTGGCCCTGTATATGTCGATCTCCGGCTGGATTCGCTCATGCGATACCGCAGTGAAGCATCCCCGCGTTCGCGGGGCCGACGTACAGCGGCATGTCGAGCTGCATCGCGAGAAAGGACCATCCCCGCGCTCGCGGGGCCGACGGCACGGCGGCCGCCGTAGGCGAACACCCCGGGGGACCATCCCCGCGGACGCGGGGCCGACGTGCCCAGGGTGAGGGCGCCCGCGGTGGCGGTGGGACCATCCCCGCGGACGCGGGGCCGACCGCCTGTCCACGGCCACGGCCGGGGGCCGACAGGGACCATCCCCGCGGACGCGGGGCCGACCGACGCTGAAACCGCCCAGCCAGGTGATGCCCGGGACCATCCCCGCGGACGCGGGGCCGACTTCCGGGTTGACCTGCATGTTTGCGATCCCCTAGGACCATCCCCGCGGACGCGGGGCCGACCCCGCGGCCGCGCGTTCAAAGTTTCTCTACGGGGGACCATCCCCGCGGACGCGGGGCCGACCTCGCTGTAGTCCCGGCTGACGGCCGGGGCGAGGGACCATCCCCGCGGACGCGGGGCCGACACAGACACACGCACCTGGTACGGCACGGTCGAGGGACCATCCCCGCGGACGCGGGGCCGACGTGGTACGCCTGGCTGGCGGCTTCGGTGGCCTGGGACCATCCCCGCGGACGCGGGGCCGACACTCGATATCGGCCGCTAAAGTCCCGAAAAAAGGGACCATCCCCGCGGACGCGGGGCCGACCGTCGCCTGCCCCTTCGGGAGAACGTCGAGACGGGACCATCCCCGCGGACGCGGGGCCGACCCCGACCTGCGCAAACCGCCACACCTTGATCCAGGACCATCCCCGCGGACGCGGGGCCGACGGTGCCGGCGGCGACGGTGCTGGTCGTCATGCTGGACCATCCCCGCGGACGCGGGGCCGACACGACATCCCCTCGCGTACACGGCCACGACGCCGGACCATCCCCGCGGACGCGGGGCCGACGTGGCATCTATCAGGACCGGAGCACTACGTGACGGGACCATCCCCGCGGACGCGGGGCCGACGAGCCGGGCGGGGATCCAGCCGGATCCGGCGGAGGACCATCCCCGCGGACGCGGGGCCGACTGCGGGGTGACCTTGGCGCGGGCGAACATCGAGGGACCATCCCCGCGGACGCGGGGCCGACCCGCAGTCGTTCGGATCGCAGCACGCCCGCGGGGGACCATCCCCGCGGACGCGGGGCCGACGTCCGGTGTCAACTCCAGGCGGGTTTCCTGGAGGGACCATCCCCGCGGACGCGGGGCCGACGTCCACTGCGGTGTCCTCGACGCCGTCAGGGAGGGACCATCCCCGCGGACGCGGGGCCGACGCGCCCTCGTCGATGATGACCAGCAGGAACCGGGGACCATCCCCGCGGACGCGGGGCCGACCTTGCGCGCCTTCGCTGCCGCTTCGCGCACCTGGGACCATCCCCGCGGACGCGGGGCCGACTCGGCGCTGGTGCCCGGCACCACCGGGCGGACGGGACCATCCCCGCGGACGCGGGGCCGACGCCGGGGTCGGCACCGCGCGAACCTTGGCGCCGGGACCATCCCCGCGGACGCGGGGCCGACTGCCGGACGGGTTGGTGTCGGAGAGGCCCGGGGGGACCATCCCCGCGGACGCGGGGCCGACCTGGGGGTGGCGTCAAGGCCGTCCCGCAGCGCCGGACCATCCCCGCGGACGCGGGGCCGACACTGGATGACCTGGGGTTCTACCGGTGGGTAACGCCGTTTTCATTTAGTTGCATCTTGCCACCTGCTGCTGGCCTGTCGCGAAGCCGACCACACTTCAACCGCACGGTAGTTCACCCGACAGGCTCCTCATCGCACTTCCGCGGACTCCGTGAAAACGACGACCGAGTCCCGGCTGCGCCGCGGCCGGCGGCCGGACGGGCCACGGGCGAACCGACGACGGTGAGCGACGGCACCCAACTCGAGGGCGCCTCCGCGCCTGCGCGGGGCCGACATCCTCGCCGGACGCTTCCGCGACTCGTGCTCCTCGTGGATCGCGGCAGCACCGCCGGCCTGATCGTTGGCGGGCAGTTCCGGGTCGGCATCATCTCGGCATGACCCCAGCAGCCCTTCCCCGAACGGTGCGCGCCGTCGACACCGACCAACTCCTGGCTCTGCAACAGGACGCCGCGGCCTGCGGCTTCAGCCAAAGGCTCGAAGTCGCCCGGCTCCGGGAACACCTCGCCGCGGGGGCGACGCACTACCTCTTCCCCCTGCTCGTGCACGAGCTCGGCCATCGGCCCGAAGTGTCGCCCCAGTGGCGATGCCGACTCCTGCTGACCGTCGGCACCGGCGAACGGATCCTGGGCCTGCTCGACGTCCTTCCCGACACCTTCGACGAGATCCCGGAGACCTTGGACACCGCAGCGAAATCGGACATCGCCCGCCGCATGGATCAAGCCGTCAGCGTGCGCGAGTGGTCGGACCGGACGGCCGGAACCGCGACCCTTGCAGGGGACTGACCGGCGTGCGAACCCAGCCCGGCACTCCGTCACGGGCATGGGGGCGTGTGCGCTTGGTCGATGCGGTTCGACAGAATCGGTGGCATGACGCGAACGGTGCTCCCCGACGGCTGGACTCTTCAGCGGCTGCGTGAGGTATCCGGTGATCGGGAGGCCGTCGTCCTGGATCCGCGGCGCGTCGTGACGTACTTGGGCTGGCCGGCGCCGGACGAGGTCCTGCAGCCGGAAATCGTTCTGGGTTTCCACAGCCTTTGCGTCGTGAAGGCCATCGACGATGACGACTGGTACATGGGCACCCTCAACGACGACGGCACCGTCGGGTGCTGGAGCGCATACGCCGACCTCTGGAACGCACTTCGCGGACTCTGATCACGCTCACGGCATCGACGAGCCGCACGGGCGAAGCGAAGACCTCACCGACTCAACCTCATCCCTGTGCCAAGCACATCCCCGCCTGCGCGGGGCCGACGCGGCGCCGGGCGAGTTCGCCTTGCCACAGGGGCAGCATGTCTGCGAGCGCCTGGAGGTTGCCGTTGGCGTTGGCCTCGTTGAGGGCGGCCTGGTATTCCTCTTCGAACTCCATGCGCAGGTCGTCGGGGAGTTCGGCGCGCAGCTCGGCGGGGGTGGCGTGTTCGGGGCCACCGAAGCCGATGGTGTGCTGGGGCCGGCGGGGGTCGGTGGTCTGCTCGTCCATGTGCCCAGCGTGGCATCGCTGCCGCGGTGACCGGAAGCTGGCGCACTCGCGTGGGGTACGCGACCCAGTGTGCGCTCTGCGGCTACGCGTCGGTGTCGGGCGGCGGGAGGATGCCCGCCGCGACGGCGGCGCGAACCCAGTCGCGGGCCTGCTGGATGAGCGTGTCGGGGTTGTCTTTGCCGAGCCACAGCCAGTCTTCGCGGGTGCCGCCGGTGGGGAGTCGCCAGCGGGCTTGGGCGAGGGCGCGGACGCGGCGGTCGGTGTAGTGGACGCGTGCGGCGGCTGCGGGGTCGAGCGTGATGGTTTCGATTCTGGTGTCGTCCATGGGCTTCAGGGTGGCATGCCCGCGGGGGCGGGTGTGCCCGAACTGCCGGGTGCGCCCGGCGGCTCTGGGGGCCGCTACCACCACCCCGATGGGGATCCGGTTGCCCGGTTCCGGCCGGGCCCGGCAGCCGCAGGGGTGCGTCGATGCTACGACTGGTCAGTTGACCGGCGCCGCTCCGTGGCCTTCGGCGATGGAGTCGATCCATCGCGCGAGGACGAAGTCCCGGTCGGTCAGCTTGTTGTCGGCGTCGTGCGTGGTGATCGAGAACCGGATCCGCTGCCACGTGATGTGGATGTCGGGGTGGTGCCTGATTTCCCGAGCCTTCGCGCCGACGTACATCGCCAGGTGCAGGGTCTCGTGGTACGCCTGCGCGTACGTCCGCTCGATCGCGTCCCCGACCCGCCGCCAGCCGGGCAACTCGGCGAGAGCACTGGTGATCTGGTCGTCGGTCAGTGGCGTGAGTGCCATGTCCACCCCCATGTCGTCAGAGGCCGATCGTAGCCAGCAACTCGGCGAGGTCGCGCCCGTATGCGTGGTCGGCCCAGGGCTGCATCCTGTCGCGGAGCATCGCCAACTCGGCGCGGGTGCGCGCGGATCCGGTGCTGGTGCCGACCAGGGTCGCCCGCCCGGCGAGGTAAAGAGCCCGTTCCGGTTCGCCGGCCGCGGCGGCGACGGCGGCGTGCCGGGCCTGGAAGACGGCGACGTCGCGGCGTTGCGTGTCGGGCATTGCGGCGAGGACTCGCGTCCAGACGCGGTCGGCTTCGCGGATGGCGTCGGGGTTCTGGATCCGCCCGTAGCAGGTGGCGCGTTGGACGTCGATGTATCCGGGGGTGCGGCGGCAGGCGTCGCCCCAGGGCAGGTCGTCGTCGATGCGTTCGACGAGCTGCTGGGCTTCGCCGAGGAGGGCGTCGACGCCGGCGCGGTCGCCCGCGAGGGAGCGGCCGTGGGCGCCGTGGACGGAGGCGATGACGCGCACCTTGGGGGCGAGGGCTCGCGGGTCGGCGAGGGCCGCGTCGGCGAGGTCGACGGCGCCGGACCCGTCCCCTATATCCACGCACAGGCTGGCCTTGTTCGCGAGGGCGTAGCCGACGAGCTGGTGGTCGCGGGAGCGGTGGGCCATGTCGAGGGTGATGTCGCGCCACCGGATCGAGGAGGCGTGGTCGCCGGCGTCCTGGTGGAGCCAGCCGAGGAGGGCGGCGTAGGCGGCGCCGACTCGCAGGAGGTCGCGCCGCAGCTTGCCCGCGGCGGCCGACGACAGGTCGCAGATGAGTTGGTGCTGTGCGGTGACGGTGGCGACGAGCTGGTGCGGGCCGAGGAGCATGTCCGCCCGGTAGTGGCCCTGGAGTTGCTCGCGGAAGTAGAGCACGAGCGCTGGGTCGACCGGCTGGCGGGATGCGGGCGCACGTGCCGGGGAGGGCGGCGGCGTGAGAGCGGACGCGGTCCCGGTGATGGCGCCGGCGACGAAGTTCCTGCGGAGCACGTTGGTCCTGTCTGGGGCGGCGATGGATAGCTGCTCCAGCGTCAAGGAGGAGAGCACCGCCGGCGCCTCATTGTCCGCTTCAGCGGCTTGTCTGTCCGCTTCGTCGGCGAGGCGCCACGCTCTGACGAGGACGCCGCCGGTGTCGAGGATGGTGTCGAGACGTGCGGCGAGGTCCTCGTCGCACCGCCGCTCGGCCTTCTCGATCTTCCCGATCAGATCGCCGCTGACGTGCACCAATTCTCCGAGGTGGCTCTGTGTGAGCCGTGCGCGCTTGCGCCAGTGACGCAGTTCGGCACCGAGGTGGTGCCGCGGGGATCGGGAGCCGTCGAGGGGGCGGAGGGGGTACGGCATGGCGGCCTCGTCCTCGTGAAGCGGACAGGCTCGGCGTCCGGATCAGACCGTGGACGTCGAGGGGGTATGGCCCGCTGAATGGTCACAAGCTTTCCCCAGTACACACCCTCGATGACCTGTGTCGGGGGCGCACGACGGAATGGAGGCGGTCCCCGTGCCGCGGAGCGACATCGTCGTCCAGGTGAGCGTCACCGATTCGGGTGACTCGCAGCGTCCGCACCGCGTCTCGCTGCCCGGTCGCCCCGATCTGGACGTGTCGCGCGCCGAGTTGACCGTCTTGGTCCACGAGGCCCGGATGTGCCTGATGCGTACGGCGCCGCCGACGGGGATCGGCCGGATCTCGAACTCGGGCGGCTGAGCCCCGCCCGACGCCGCCCGCGATCGATCCGCGGCGGCACCCCCGGCTGTTTGCTCTTCGCCCGGCAGACGGCCCGGCCCGGCGGCTTGGTAGACCGCCGGGCCCTCGACTCCGGTCCCGCCGCCACCGGTGCGGTAGCGGGGCCGGTCGCGTCGCCCGCCCTTTCGTTCGACGGGCGACCTGGCCCGGTGGCGCTGGTATCGCCGCCGGGCCCCCATACCTCGCCCGGCCGCCAGAGCTGTCCGGCCGGGCGAGGCATCACCACTCACCGCCCGCACCACGGAGACGAGGCCATGCCCGAGCGCGACTGGACGCTGCGCGAGTACACCTACGACCCCGACCTGCTCATCGCGCACTACGAGTTGCCCGACGGGTCGTACGAGTCCGAGGCGCTCGCAGTCCCCCACGGCTCGGTCCCCGCACTCATTCAGGCGGTCCTGGCGCACGCGGACCAGAACGAGCGCACCGACATCCTGCGCGCGGAGGTCAAGCGGAACGACGAAGCCATGGCCGCCAGATACAGGGCGATGCCCGTGCCGGACTGGCTGCCTGCGGCCTACCGCGAGGGTCACACGCTCCGGTGACCGACCCCAGTCCTACTTCCCACCGGTCCGCTGGCAGCAGCAGGTCATCGACGGCTGCTGGCTGTCCGTCCCGCGTTTACCTGATGACCCTGACAACCAGGAGGACCGAGCCGATGGCCATGCCCAGCAGGCCCGCCTCCCCGCCGCGGCCGTATGTGCCCTCGCACCGACGCTCGGACACTCCAAATAGACGCTGATGTACGGGGAGCATTCCCGCGTTCGCGGGGTCGACCCGGGCACTCGCCCGAGTCGGCACGGGATTGGAGGAGCATCCCCGTGTTCGGCGGGGCCGACGTCCGCAGGTCGGTCGAGCCCAGGTTGCTGACGGGACCATCCCCAGCGCTCGCGGGCCGACTCGAGGCGGTGCGAGAACCTGACGTCGCTCGGGGGGAATCCCGCGTTCGCGGGGCCGACTTCGAGGACGATGTCGCGCGCGCCAGCTGACTTCGTCCACGCGGACAACGCGTCCTGCGAGGTCCATCTCCGTGTTCGCGAGGCCGACAGCCAATCCGGTCCCGCGGCCGCGGGGCCAACTCCAACAGGAACAAGGTCACGGAGTGGTACGGGGGCTCATCCCCGCGGTCGCGGGGCCGACGCAGCATGGTGCAAGGCGTCCGTTCGCGGGGCCGACGGGGTCAAGGGCCAAGCGGTGATGGTCGAGGCGGGCTCATCCCCGCGTTCGCGGGGCCGACAACTCCTGGGCTCCGCGCTTGGCCAGCGCCAGGGGGAGCATCCCCGCGTTCGCGGGGCCGACATCGACGTCCTGCCGAAGTCCTCCTCCAGCATGGGAGCATCCCCGCGTTCGCGGGGCCGACCGATCGTGAGCTTGGCGGGCATGGGCGTCTCCCGGAGCATCCCCGCGTTCGCGGGGCCGACCAAACTCTCCGGCGCCGGCCCGTGGCCGCGCGCGGGGAGCATCCCCGCGTTCGCGGGGCCGACTCGGAGGAGAGTTTGGGGAGGTCGGAGATCGGCGGAGCATCCCCGCGTTCGCGGGGCCGACACGCGGTCTCTGCTGGAGATCATCTGGGACCTGGGAGCATCCCCGCGTTCGCGGGGCCGACCCCAAGGCCACGCGCAAGGCGAAGAAGCCCGCGGGAGCATCCCCGCGTTCGCGGGGCCGACATCCTCTCGCGGCGGGGCGACACGCGCGGCGGCGGAGCATCCCCGCGTTCGCGGGGCCGACGCGGCCACCCTGGGCGCGTACAAGGGCAAGTGGGGAGCATCCCCGCGTTCGCGGGGCCGACGCGGCCACCCTGGGCGCGTACAAGGGCAAGTGGGGAGCATCCCCGCGTTCGCGGGGCCGACCTGTCGAGGGAGTGGTAGAAGGACCCGGTCGGGGGAGCATCCCCGCGTTCGCGGGGCCGACGCCGACTTGCGCAGCTCGGTCGCGGTCATCGGCGGAGCATCCCCGCGTTCGCGGGGCCGACCCGGGTCCGCCGATCGAGTCGATCGGCGAGACGGGAGCATCCCCGCGTTCGCGGGGCCGACCGGCTGCCGTCCGGGGCGCACTTCCATCCCTCGGGAGCATCCCCGCGTTCGCGGGGCCGACTGTCCTCTCCCGGCCGCCATCGGGCGACCTGTGGGAGCATCCCCGCGTTCGCGGGGCCGACGCCCAGGGGGAAGTCGAAGGCGGCGGCGAGCCCGGAGCATCCCCGCGTTCGCGGGGCCGACTCCTCCCGACGCCGCGCGAGGGTCGCGAGCATGGGAGCATCCCCGCGTTCGCGGGGCCGACGGTTCGGACATGGGCTTCGTCCTCCCCTCCGCCGGAGCATCCCCGCGTTCGCGGGGCCGACAGCACGACCAACCGGGATCGGGTGATCGAGGCGGGAGCATCCCCGCGTTCGCGGGGCCGACGCCGACCAGCGCGGCGTTCACGGCCTCGTCGAGGGAGCATCCCCGCGTTCGCGGGGCCGACCGGTCGCGGTCGGTGGCGGGTACCCAGAATCGGGGAGCATCCCCGCGTTCGCGGGGCCGACACCGCGTGCGGCTGACCGTGCGGGACCGCCGGAGGAACATCCCCGCGTTCGCGGGGCCGACGCGGGCGTGCAACGCCTTCTGGGCCGCTTCGAGGGAGCATCCCCGCGTTCGCGGGGCCGACGCCCCACCGGTGAGGTGGCGCCGACCCCGTCCGGGAGCATCCCCGCGTTCGCGGGGCCGACGCCGCCATCAACGCACGCAACCGCGAACTGGTGGGAGCATCCCCGCGTTCGCGGGGCCGACCCTGGATGACCTGGGGTTCTACCAGTGGGTAACACCGATTTTGTTCAGTTGCATCTTGCCACCTGTTGTCGGCTGTCACGGAGCGGATCTTTTTCGGCCCCACGGTAGTTCACCCGGAAGGGCCGGCCGAGCGGCGAGCCCGAGACGTGGTCTCGCGTTCGCGGGGGCCGGGCCGACTCGGCCAGTGCTGGGAGTTGACGTACATCTCCACACCACCCCCACGTGATCGTTTGTCGGTCTCGGCTGATATGGATGCAACGGTGCGCAATGGCACCGAAGTTCACGGCCCGGCCGCCGACATCGGCCGGGATTCTCTGCATCCCCGAAAGGTCTGACGTGACCACGCCCGTACTCGCGTCGCCCACCACCGGCCCCGACCTGGTCATGACGCCCCGAGGCAACGCGGACGTCCGCGGCCCCGCGAACTTCGAGAACTCGATCGTGCGCGGTGTCCTCCTCGCGCACCACGCCGCGCATCTCGGACCCGACGCGGGCGTATTGAAGGGGCTCTATCCGGGCGGGGTCGCCTACCTGTGGGGAGCCACGCCGTGCAACGTCCCCGGACACCAGAAGACACAGGCCATCGCCCAACGCAAGGCGGGCGACCATCTCCTCGTCTACGCCGAAAAGAAGATCATCGCCCGCGCGCTGATCGTCCACTGCCTCGACAACGCTCCCCTCGCCCGGTCCGTCTGGGGACAGACCAACGGGCAGACGTGGCAGCACATCATGGCCCTGGACGAGATCGAACTCCTCGACGACGTCCCCGCGGCGGGGATCCTCCAGCCGCTCGTCAGGCAGGACTTCCTTCGCAGCCTCGTCCGCCGGACCCACCAGGAATACCGCTCGATCGCCCACCTGCTTCCCCCGCACCTGAGCGTGATTCCCACCGGTCGAACGCGGCCGGGACCCGACATCCCCGCCCAGTTGGGCTCCGGACCGGTACCCGCGGGTCCCACACGGCGCACCACACAGACCGGCCAGCGCACCGTCCGCAACACCGCCCGGTCCGAACGCGTACGCGACCACTACAAACACACCTGCCAGATCTGCCAGCGCTCCATGCGCACCGCGACCGGTCACACCAGCGAGGGCGCACACTTCCGGGCCCTCGAACACGACGGCCCCGACCACGAGACCAACATCGGCTGCCTCTGCGCGTACTGCCACACCGAATACGACGCGGGCGGCATCTACATCGACGACGACCTGGTCGTGCGTTCGGGCTCGACCGGCGTTCGGGAACGCGACCTCCACGTGTCCAGGGCACACCCCATCGACCGGGACCACCTCCGCTTCCACCGCGCGTGGTTCGGTTTCGACACCCACCCCGACGTCGACCCGGCCAGGCTCAAGCCCGGATGGCCCAAGCCGTAACGCGACGTCCGAGCGGTCGGGTTCCGCCTCGGAGGCGACGGGCCGCAGATATGCCCGGCTTTTCGACGGTGAGGTGCCCTTGATCTTCCGGACAGCGACCCGCGTAGGGTTGCAGGTAACCGGAAAGAGAAAGCACGTGCCGCCAAGATATACACAGCAGTTCA